>CAZANJ010000072.1:0-10361 GCA_964486415.1 uncultured Anaerolineales bacterium | reverse complement strand
CTCCCTGTTTTCGTTTCCAGGGCGGCATGTGTTTTACCTTCAGTAGTTCGCGGCGGATCTCCATTCTCTATTCTCCGTTCTCAACCCTCAACCTCAACCCTCATCCTGCGCCGCTCCCGCTGGATTGCCAAATCCAGCGAGCAGAATGGTAAATTATTTCTTTCTGAATCCCTAAAGCCGTGCTACTGCAAACGGAATCTACAACTCACACTCACACTGTCAGGCTGGCCTGCGGAAGATGATGACGTACTCGTGTTTGAAGATGTAGAACCCGCCTCGCAGCGCTCGATAGCGCCATAGGTTACTGGAGCGCCCTTTGCCCCGTTCATTTCCCTCGATGTTCTTCACGATGATGGCCTTGGTGCGGAATCCGACGCTTTGCATCCGCTCCAGGCAATAGAAGCCCAGGGGTATCAATTCGCCTTTTGTATATTTGTCGCCGATGACCAGGGCAGCAAATCGCTTCGGCTCCAGCAGATCGAAGCCGTGGCGGGCGACAGTCTCGAATTGGTCGAGGAAGCTCTCTAAATCGGGAGCGTTGGAGAGATCGGCTTTTGACTCTGAAAATTGTAGTATGTCGTGATAGGGTGGGTGGAGGATCAACAATTGGGCTCGCTCGACGCCCATCTCCTCAAGCGTTGCGCTTACACGCTCGGCTGTCTTGGCCTGGGTCGAGTCGCCCTGGAGGATGTGGATGCGGTCGTCGAGCAGGTGGGGGGAGATTTTTCCGCGTACGCTTTCGACCAACTCCGGTTTCAGCTCGACGCCGATCAACTGACGGTTTTGCAGTTCCGCCTCAATGGCGCTGGTGCCGGACCCGAGGAATAGGTCGAGCACGACCTCGTTCTCTTTCGTGTAGCGGAGATAGGTCTGGGTCGCGATCTGGGGGACGAAGTTGCCATGATAATCCAGTTGGTGGCTGCCGCTGCTATCGCGGGAGTCGATCAGCCATAAACTATCGGTCCAGACGTGGTCATACTCACGCCAGCGTTCCAGATCTATATCGGAGTAGGGTGGGGTCTTCGTCATTTAATTCGTTCCTGTCTGCTGTTTCAGATATTCGAAGGGCGCATAGATCCGTTCCCGGGCGGGTAATGTCTCTTCATATCGGCTCTTTCGATGATCTCGTCGAAAATATCGGCCCCTGTGCGGCCTGTCTTGACGCTCCGTGTCACCCTCAGATCGCGGCGGAAAGTGTGGGATAAGTCCTCCCTGGTGGCGTAGTAGGTGAGCGCCAGAGCGCGAACGGCGTTGGCGATGGCGTAGCGAGGCTCATAGCGATCTAAATCCTCAAAGAAGAAAGCGCAACTGGTGTACATTCGCTGACGATGAAATTGAGCTTCCATCAGCCACAGCAGCCGCTGGCGTTCTTCATCCATGAGATCACCGAGGCCATTAGCTGAGGATTCAGCCCTGGTCAGGAATGTTTCCTTAGATACCTGTCCCATCACGACTTCGATATATTGGTCTCTCAGTTTCCAGGGAGTTAAGCTAAGCTGTTGAGCTTCGCACATGTAGATGCGATCCAGGTCGCAGGCCAAATTGTCCAAGGCGCGGCGCAAGGCGCCTTTCCAACAATTGTCGCCAGAAGTGCATGCGCAACCAACAAGCCAGCGGTCGAGTTTGTGGGAGCAGCTCCACGCTGTGTTTTCGATTAACTCGATTTTTTCCTGGGGTGGGTTTTCGCGCAGGTATCGCCCCAGTGTAGTGACTTCATAAGCGTAGCTCTCACCGGCTGCGAGGATCTGGCTCAGCACTTCCACACCTTGACGATGATGATGTCCGAATGTCTCGCCGTCGGTGGCGATCAGCACCAGGCCACCCTTGCGGCAGCGCCATTCAATATGCTCTTTGAGCCATTCGTCGACGTAGGCCGAATCTGGCATGCCGAAGGAGATGTTGTTGGAGAGCGCTCGGTCGCGCACGAAGATGGAGATGCTCTCTCCGTTGGGCAGCTCCATGCGATAAGGGCCGGCCCCGGCTCTCAGATCGCCTTTTACCTGTTCATCGGAGAGGATGGTGAAGCGTATGCCTTCCGCCACCGCAACTTCAAGCGTCTCGTAGTCCGCCGCCATCTCCGGCAGCCAGAGCCCCTCTGGTCGGTGTCCAAAGCGATATTCGAAGCTGGCGATGCCCCAGCGAATCTGACATATTTTGTCCCGGCGTCGGGCCAGGGGCAGGATAGTGTGATGAACGGTCTGGGCTATGCCATTGCCAACTCCATGAGTAGCGAGGTAGTCGCGCTCGCCGGCGATAATACGCTCATATGTATCAGGGGCATGCTCATCGAGCCAGCGTGCCAATGTGCCGCCGAGATTGAAGCTGATACTTCCGAAGTTTCCTGTCTTAGCGTTGGGGGTGTAGCACTGGGCCGTGATACGTTCGTTCCAATCGTGGTAGGGGGCAGCGCTGGGCTCTCTCGCGATGTGACCGGTAAAGGGATCCTCTCTTGGTGGTTGGTAAAAGTGACCGTGGATACAGAGATAGCAAGTTGTGGTGTTCTCTTCGTTCATAGAGGATTAACCTTGTTCAGCGCAAGGTCCAATCTGACTTTCCAAGGTCTTTCCGGCTCTAGGGCCGCTTCCCACCACAGGAGAGTACAGGTGCCTTGATAGATACGCTCATACCCCTTCTGGGAGTTGGAGACGGCCTCCAGTGGGAAATGCCAGAGGTAGGCCGGTCGGTCTACTGTTAGTTCGACTTCGCCTGCCAGGTCGGGCAGCGTGGAGCCAATCCTCACCTGGGAGATTCCATCGCACCCTCCGAAGTCGTTGGGGAAGCGTTTATCTTCCTCGCTGCTTTCCTCCGGTAGAGGGCAGCCAGGGATGTCGAATACCCCGTAATGGCTGTCGCCGCCGATGATGCCCCAATCGAATTCGACACCGAAGCGGAGGGTGACCGGTATCTCGTTCAGGTTGACTACTTGATAATCGACCTGAAATCCTGGACCGTAGGGGCGATCCTGCCCGGGTTGCTCATCCCTATGCAGGGAGATGACCTTTTTGATGTGCACCGGGATCGGCACCTTGCCCGCCCAGACGGTGCCGTTGCGCGTCATAATTAGCTGCAAGATGTCATCCTTCTCTTCCACCCGCGCCTCATAGGGCTGATTCACAAAATCCCCTTGTTCTCCATACCGGGCTTGGTAGAATGATTCCGGTGTGGTGTCGTGGTGAAGGAAGTGATCCAGTAGCGCCGCGCGGCGGTGCCAATCGTAGAATAGGCTGCGGTGAACGTCTGATTCTCTCACACGTACGCCTTTGGGTATCTCCTCCTGGCCAGGCAGTATCAAACGTCCTTGCTCCGCTGCTTGGCGCAGGCTTTGATGATACCCTTCCCGGTATCGGGTCATAACGTTGAGCAGGTTGTAGCGCCGCTCGCGCCAATCCCATTCGACCAATGCGCCGCCGTGGGAGGGCTTGAACATCAGTATCTGCTGATCGGTGTTGATGATCAGGTCCTCATATCCATCCGCGTCGAGGTCACCGCGCTCGACGTGTGACCAGACGCTCAATCCTGTTGCGGCTCGATCAGCTATTTCCTCAGCTTTGATGAGGTTGGCGTAGTTTGCAGCGCGGATGTGGAAGAGGTGGATGCCGCCGAATAACCCATGCCAGTAGCCGCAGTTGCATTGGGCTGCCCAGACGTGGTCGAGCGCTTCCTCTTTCGCCGCGCCCTTCGGCATCTGGTGGACTTTGCGGCTGACCCAGAGCATCTTCTTGTGCATCTGGTTGATCTCATCGTAGCGGGTCATAAACGAGCGCCAGTAGCCGCCTTTGAGGAAACGCAATATATCCTGGCGTCTTTGTTCCTTCATTTCGCGCTGTACGCGGTCGAATTCTGCGTAGTTATCGGGCGGCAATGCCCAAAGCATCATCTCGTCGTAGGAAGCGGAGGGCAGATAGATGCGGCCCCAGGGGTCTCTAGTGGCGGCGATTTCCCCTAGAGGGCTGGTTTGGAGCCAATCGGCGTTATCCTCCAGCGCGGTGAAGAAACGGTCCATCCAACCGTCCTCACCCCAACAGTGCTCGTGCGTGCCGGGCCAGAAACCGAACTTCTCTCCGTCATCCCCCATCACGGCGACGCCATTGGGGTGAAGTTGAGCTTGCTCACCTAGCCAGTCGATCACGCGTTTCACCGGATGCCACGGAATAGCGTAGCGCAGGTAGGTCACGGTGCTGAATACCTTCAGGGTGTGTCCTTGTTCCTCGGTCACGTAGGCGCCGAATAGCTCATCGTTGGTCAAGCCGGCCATCTTGAACGGTGTATCGTCCAGAAGAGTGTATTGAACCCCGGCTTCAGAAAGCGGTTTGGGTAAATATGGCTCCCAGACTCGCTCTGCGATCCATGCTCCCTTAGGCTGGTAGCCAAATTCTTTTTCCAGAAACCGAGTCATTTTTCCTATCTGGCCGACCTTGTCGGCGTCAGGGATGGCGACTAGAATCGGCTCATAATAAGCGCCGGTGAGAAGTTCAACCTGCTCTCTTTCTATCAGCTCACGGAGCCGTTCCAGGTGTTCGGGGCGATTAGCCAGCATCCAGTCCAGAAGAGGGCCGGTGTAGTGAAGGGCTAATCGGATATTGGGGTGTCGCTCTAAAGCCTCAATTAGCGGGGCGTAGGCCCGTTCTGTGGCCTTGGCGAAGATGTGATCGAAGTTACCTACCGGCTGATGATTGTGGATAACTAGAGAGAGCGTAAGTTTGGACATATCACTTTTTCCTTTTGGGTATTGGCATGGATGAGTGTGGTCCCTCTGTTATCAACAGCGATGTGGATGAGAAGGTCCTGTAGTTGTCTCTAGAATGAGTTAGATGATACCACAAGTATGCGAATTATCAACCTGCGGTGCGGATTGCGAACTTACTCAACAACCGATTCGAACATGTCCAGTCGCATCTCGATACGGCGAAAGGCTTCGATGAAGCCAGCCTCTTGCATGGCTGACCAGTGTGGATCATATGTTGGCAGATTTTCGCTCTTGGTGTCTGTGCCTGGGTAGCGTGCGTATAGGGCACGGATCAGGGCCAGGCCGACTTGATGCGGGTCGCCCACTTCCGTCTGAAGAACCAGGCGCCCGAGCTGAAGGGGGGTTTTCTGGTAAACTAGCCAGCCCCGATCGCCGTTCTCCAGCTCGACGCGCAGCGCAGCCAGGCTGCCGGCGTTCAAAAGGGATGGGGTCTCATCCAGCCACGAGGGGATGCTTTGGCGTCTAGAGAGCAACTCTATCGCCTGTTCTTGATTCAGATATTGAACAGCGTGGCTTTGCGCCTTGTGGGTCGGGGGCCCAGGTGGGCGACGGATCACCAGCAGCCTTCTTGTCTCACGGAATCCCAACTTGCGGAAAAGGCGGTAAGCGGGCACGTTGTTCTTGATCACTTCCAGAATGACGTAAGGAGCTTCAAGGCGGCGCGCGTGGGCGATTAAGCATTCCATCAGGCGCTGCCCGATACGGAGTCCTCGTTTGGCTGGGAGCACTTCCAGGCGGGTGATCCAGGCGCGTCCCGGTCGCACGCCCAGCATGTTCAACCCCACTGGTTTCCCGTTCAGCATGGCGACGGCTGATTTTTCCAGATCAACGTCATAGTTGCGCACATATTCGCGCAGGCTAAGTGCGCTCATAGGCATCGGCACGATGTAATCCACTCTTCCCCGGTTGTAGATTCTGACGAGTTCGTCAAAAGTGAATTTACTGGCCGGAATCAAATTGAGGACATCGGGGTTGGCCTGAGTGCCTGAATTGCTTTCTGTGTCCTGTTTTTTTTGTGCTAAGGGCACTATGTGTTATCCAATGGTAGATAAGCGGCGATTTGCTCGCCGAGCGAGGAGAAGTTGATGGGCTTGGAGATGTAGCCATCAAAGCCGTAAGCCTCTGCCATTCGGGCGCCGGTATCCGGGGGCCAGGCTGTGACCGCGATGACAGGGGTTCCCTGTAGTTTGGGTACGCGCCGTATCTGAACTAGTAAAGTTTGCCCATCCAGATCGGGCAGTCCCAGG
This sequence comes from uncultured Anaerolineales bacterium, assembly GCA_964486415.1. Lineage (GTDB taxonomy): Bacteria > Chloroflexota > Anaerolineae > B4-G1 > B4-G1 > CAZANJ01. The sequence goes on along the minus strand of CAZANJ010000072.1, from coordinate 4,367 downwards.
TCGAGCATAATTAAGTCAGGGCGGTGTGTAGTCGCCATCTGTAACCCCGTCTCGGCGTCGCTGGCCGAAATCACGTCGTAACCGGCGGCGGTCAGCACACGGCTCGCTACGTTCACGTGATCGGGGTTGTCCTCTATGATCAGAACTTTTGGCATATGATGCTCCTTTGGGCGATTCAGCGAGTCAGCGAGTCGAATATCATCTACGCAATTTTATCACAATTGACCCATATACGCGAATACCCCACTTGCCGTCGGCGCTCGACAAGTGGGGCGCTGGGTTGCGAATTGAGAATGGAGAATTGGTTTTACCATTCATCATTCTCCAGTGACTACTCAGACCATAGTTACACAGAGTGCACAGAGCCCTTCACAGAGATACACAGAGAGAAAATTTAATTTCCTTTTCCGTTCTCTGCGAATCTCTGTGTCTTCTCAGTGCCTCTTTGTGTCCAAATTAGACTGTCTGAGCAGTTACATTCTCCATTCATCATTTCATTCTCCATTAGCTGCATGGATGGTTGGACGATACCATCTCAATTAAGGCCATTGCTTGAATAGGTTTGGACATGTAGTCATCACAACCAGCTTTAAGGAAGCGCTCCTTGTCGCCGCGCATAGCGGATGCAGTGATAGCGATTACGAAGGTCTCATTCAGCTCTTCGTCGGCCTTGATGCGCCCGACCACTTCCAGCCCGTCTATGCCAGGCAGTCCGATGTCTAGCAGGACGAGCGGTGGTTTAAGTTCGTGGACCAGCTCAAGCCCGCTTTCACCGTCCTCTGCTTCGATGACGGTGTATCCGCGTGATTGAAGTATCTTGCGCACAATGCGTCGGTTGTGGTAGTTGTCCTCAATGTATAAGATGAGCTTTTCTTCCATGCCTACTCCAAATCCTATCGCTTGGGTCCTGTTCTCTTTGAGAGCCAGATATTGTCCAACATCCATAGCGCCCTTTACTCCGACAATAAAGTCTCGACGTGAGCCAGGAGACTGCTTCGGTCCAATTCGGCCTTCGACCATACCGAGTCGGTGTTAGCTGCCAGGCGGTTGCGTAGGCTAGGGCTTAGGTCCTTGGCCGAAACGATGATCACGGGGGTGTCCTGTGTCTCCTCCTGCTCTTCCAGCGTCTTTAACAATTGCTCGCCACTGGTGTCGGGCAGCATAAGATCCAGGAGGATCAAGTCCGGCGGGGTGCGCTCTATGATCTCCAGAGCCTCCTTGCCGGAATATGCTTCCAATACCTCGAAGCGTTTATCAGTGCCGAATAGCCGGTGCATCAAGCGGGCGTCGGATACGTAATCGTCCACCACCAGGATGCGCGGGAGCTCACTTTGACCGAATGCCTTGGGTGATTCGTCCTCGGCCTGATGCTGTACACCTCTAGGAAGCTTCATCTCTGGGGCCACTTCCTCATCGCCCAGCACCTCGGCCATATATCCCGCCAGCTCGCGAAAGCTGAAGTCCCCTTTTTGCCAGATGGAATCGGTGTGGCGTCCCAGATATTCCTTATCGTCCGAGGTGAGCGACTTGGCCGAGATAACTATGACCGGGATATCGCGCGTGGCGTCGTCGGCCTTCAGTTCCTCCATGACGGAGAAGCCGTCCATCTCTGGCATCAGTAGATCCAGCACAATCAAATCCGGCCCACGCTGCCGTGCCAGATCTAGCCCAGTTTGGCCCGTATGTGCCTCGAAGACGCGATATTGCTTGTTGAGTTTCAGTAAGCGACGAATGAGACGGCTGTCGCTGGGATTGTCGTCGATGACGACCACTGTGGTGACCTGTTTGTCTATTTGGGCCAAAGCTATCTCCAATCCTTCCGATGGATGGCTTAATGAGGGCAAGTCATCCATTCTCACGTGGAGCGCGTAACGATCCTCCAGGACGTGCTTTTCGGCGCTGAAGGTGTGGCCGGAGCAGTTGACTACGACACACTCATCTGGGCCGATGTATTTTCTCAGCAGTTTTTTCAGACCCGCGAAGGCGACGCCGGCCGCCGGTTCCATTGAGAAGCCCTCGTTGCGGGCGACGTGGCGCATGGCACGGAATGCCTCGCCGTCGCTAACGGATACCATCGCGCCACCGTGTCTGTCGATGGCCTGCTTCAGGATCTCATAGGCCAGGCCCGGCTGACCCGTCGATAGTACTGTGACGAGCGTCTCCGGCTCCACCGATGTGGTCTTTTCCAAACCGCGCTCCCATGCTTGTACCATGGGTGAACATCCCTCTGCTTGCACGATGCCCAGCTTGGGCACGTGATCGATCAACCCTGCCTCGTGCAGTTCGGTGAAGCCTTTCAGCACGCCCAGCGGCCCGATGCCGCCGGAGACGGCCTGAATGTACCAGTCAGGGGCACGCCATCCCTCCGACAAGCTCGGGGCGAGGCCCAGTTGCTCCGTGATCTCGAGAGCGATTGTCTTCATGCTCTCCTTGTCCGGGATGGCCTTGGCCCCTTGGTCTTTATAGATGCCGCGTCGGGCCGCGAACTCCGCGGCGACTACCTTGGAGCGGTCATAGGAGGCGGTCACCTTGATCACTTCGGCCCCGTAGAGCGCCAGTTCGCGCATTTTTTCGGGGGGCACGCTACTGGGCAAGAAGACCCATAGTTTGATACCGGCGCGGGCGCAGTAAGCGGCATAAGCCGCCGCCGCGTTGCCCGTCGATGCGAGCGCCATCTCCTCCACGCCTTGCGCTTTCAGGGCGCTGACGGTAAAAACTGCCTGGCGATCCTTGAGGGAGCCTGTCGGTTGCTGGCGTTCATCCTTGATCCAGATTCTGCCCTTTTTCCTCCCCTTCCACTCTTGTTCCAGTCTGGGAGCCGGGGTGAGCGGCGTCCAGCCTTCTCCCAATGATACAAACTCGAAGTCGGGTGGGAATGGCAGGAGCTCATGGTAGCGCCAGATGTTCTGTGGACGCTGTGCCACGAGCGCGGGCCAATCGGCGGGCAGCGCTGCGATGTCGTAGTGGGCTTCCACCCACGAACCGCCGCAGACGTTGCACCCCTCGATGGTCATATCGGCTTCCATCTCGTGGCCGCATTCTAAACACCGCACTGCATTAAATAAAGTTTTCATAGTCTGAGTTATAGATTGCAGATTGCAAGTTGCAACCTGCAACTTGCAATCTGTAACTTCCCTACTTCACCGGCAAACTTACGGTGAAGGTGGCCCCTTTACCTGCTTCGCTTTCCAACTTGATCGTGCCGCCATGCAATTGTACCAACTCGCGGGTGATTGCCAACCCCAGGCCAGTCCCTTCCCGCTGCTTTGTGACTGTTTGGTCCAGTTGCTGGAAGCGATCGAATACCTTGTCATGATCTTCCTTTGCGATGCCGATACCGGTATCCTCGACTGTGAGGTGGATCCAACCATCCTCGGCGAAGGCCCGCAGGGTGATGTATCCTTCCTCGGTGAACTTGACGGCGTTGGAGATCAGGTTGTTGAGTATCTGGTCAAGGCGTCTGCGGTCGCCCCAGATCACCGGTAGGTCATCCTCGGCCTCGACCCGGAACTCGACCGCTTTCTCGTCGACCATAAGCCCGGCCACGCTCTTACTGGCCGCTTCTATCAGATCATCAATTGCTACTTCTCCCATCTCCATCTCCAAGCGCCCGGCCTCGATCTTGGTCAAGTCGAGCACGTCGTTGATGATGCGCAGCAGATGGTGAGCGTTGTCGTAGATGGCCTGCACGTCCTCGAGTGTCTCGGCGTCCAGATCGGTGTCGATGCCCATCAGCATGATCTCGGTGTAGCCGATGATGGAGTTAAGCGGTGTGCGCAGTTCGTGGCTCATGCTGGCCAGGAACTCGCTCTTCACCAGGTCTACCTCCCGCAGCCGCTCGGCGGTCTTCTGTATCTCCTCGAAGTAACCCGCGTTCTGCAAGGCGGTGGCGATCTGTCCGGCCATCGTGCTCAAGACGTCCACATCGGTCTGGGTGAAGCGATCCGGCTGGTTGTCCTGCACGTCGAGCACGCCCAGTACCTCTTCACCTGCGACCAGCGGCACGGCTATCTCGGCTCTGGTCTCGGGTAGTAGCGGGTTGGGCATGAAGTCCGGCGCCTCACGGGTATCGTTCACCAACACATGATTCTGGCTCCGGGCGGCGCGGGCCACGAGGCTCTTCTCCCTGATGAGCGGGATGGCGTGGCCTTGCTCAAGCATCTGCTGGCCCACCTCGCCGGAACCGGCGCTCATAACCAGGTTGCGCTCGCGCATTATGCGGCTCACTTCGTCCGCGTCGGCTTGCTCAAGTAAGTCAGCCGGTGGTTGCTCCAGGGTGTAGATGTGCACGTGGTAGAGATCGAAGCGCTCCTGAAGTTCGTCCACCACCCTGGGCAGGAGTTGATCGGGATCGAGGATGGCGTTGA
>CAZANJ010000071.1:2828-10401 GCA_964486415.1 uncultured Anaerolineales bacterium | reverse complement strand
TTCATTCAAAAATCGGGGATTGCAAATCCCCTCTGAGCGGGGTCTGAGTAGTCACAAATAATTTACCCATTCCGACCCGCCGGCAGGCAACCGCAGGTTGCACGCAATCCGGCAGGAGCGGCACCGGTAGGTTATTTATTTCAAAGCCCCTTGCAAACTTGCTACTCGTCTACTTCTACTTTTTCGGGATGCTCCTCAAAAGGTTCGTCTTCGGAGGCGTTATCTGTTTCTTTTTCTGTCTCGGGTTTTTGGAAAGGGAACAGGTTGGCCTTCAGGAATGTGAGCCAACTGCTTTCCTTTTCCTCCCCTTGGCCTTCCGCTTTTGTCATTTCTCCTGTTTCTATCGTTTCTTCCGCTAGTGGTTTGAGTCGTTTCATCAGGGAGCGGTATGGCAGGCTCATCAGGAAAAATACCAGGCCGTTGATCAGGAAGGCGGGCAGTCCAATGGCCCCGATGCCGGTCAGTTGGGCGATCAGTTGACCGGGGCCGTCGCCGACGAAATCCCCCGCCGGCAGAAAGCCGGTCACGCCCTGTCCGAGCACGGTGTGGTATTCTGAGATGCCGATGCCGTTCCAGCCCTGGCCCCAGCGTCCGTCGGCGAAGAGTGCCACGCTCAGCGAGCCCCATATGCCCGCGAGGACGCCCAGCGCTACCGTCGCGGTCTCATCCGGCAGGCGCAGCACTCGCTCCACCAGGTAAACGCCCAGCGGGAGCATTAGCCCGGCCAGCGCCCCGGTCAACATCGCGGCCCATGGTGGTATAAAGGGCGCACCGGCTGCGACGGCCACTAATCCGGCCGCCATGCCCCGCGCTGACATCAGCGGCTCGGCGTGACCGACCGTGATCCAGCAATAGGTCTGCGAGACGATGATCGCGCCTGATGCGGCCAGCAACCCGTTGGCCGCGATGCGCGGCAGGTTCAACTCCGCGCCGACCACGTGGAAGGGTGCGCTCAATGACCAGCCGAGCCAGCCCAGGCCGAAGAGAAGCGCGCCCACGTTCGCCAATAGCGGAAAGTGGGCCGGCGGCATTTCCTCCGGCTCTCCCGGTCGGCTGCGGGGCAGACGTTTTCCCATGCCCACCAGTGCTCCCAGCGCGCTCATCCCGCCCAGCAGATAGACGACGCTGGAGCCGGCGTGATCGACGAAGCCATGCCCACGATCCAGCGTGAGCCCCAGATTAGACAGCCATCCTCCGCCCCAGGTCCAGCATGCGGCCAAGGGGAAGAGCAGCGTCGCGACCATCAGCCCCCCGATGGCGGTCTGCCAACCGCGTGCCCGCCCGCTGACGCTCAGCACTGTCAGCAGCACGGCTGTGGCGACCAGCGGCAGGTAGGTCACGAACAGGGCCAATGCTGCAGGTGTGGCGGCCTCGTCGGCCAGGAAGAAGCCGGTCAAGCCCATCATGCCCCAGGCCAGCTCGCCCTCACCGGCGAAGAGGCGCACCAGCCCGGCCAGCCCCGGCTGATCGCTCATCAAGCCGGCGCCGCCCAGATGGAAGGCGAATCCGACCATAAAATATCCCAGCGTTGCCAGCGCCATCGCCAATGCGCCCACTGCCGCGACCCGCCGCGCTCGCCGGGGCTCCATTCCGCCCCAGGCCAGCAGAAATAGTCCCACCGGAATTAGATAGCCTAGCAATGCGGGAAGCCAGGTCTCGATTGTCATAATTGTTCCCTTCAGGTAAAATTGGTGCGTTGGTGTGCTGGTGGATCGATGTTGGTAGGTTGGTTATTGGTCTACCAAACTACCAATTTACCAATCTACAAATCTACCAACCTATCAATCAATCTTACCAGACTCTATCATTTTCGCCAAGTATATTATGATGGAAGAACTTCCTTTGCGGCTTTTGGCGGACTGTATGCTGGGTCGGCTGGCGAAGTGGCTGCGGTTTCTCGGTTACGACACAGCATATGAGAATGACGCTTCCGATCACCACCTTGCCCGTCGCGCCCGCGCGGAGGGGCGTTGCTTGCTCACCTGTGATCACGAACTGGCGGCCAGGCGTGGATTGTGTACTTTGCTGATCCGGTCGGAGATTTTGGAGGAACAGGTGCAGGAGGTGCAGAGCGCCTTGGGGCCGCCCCCCGCACCCGCTCTCTCGCGCTGCTCTATCTGCAACGTCGAACTGGAGCCGGTCTCCCCGGCCGAAGTGGCCGACCGGGTGCCTCCCTACGTGCTGAAGACGCAGACCGACTTTCTTTATTGCCCAGCTTGTGAGCGGGTCTATTGGCCGGGCACTCACGTGGAGGCGATGAACGAGCAGTTGCAGCAGTTTGCGAATGAAAAATGAGCAAATGAAAAATGACAAACATAGGGCTGGGTTCCATACCTGCTGCACTTGTGTAGGACAGCAGAATGCAAAGTAAGGAGTTGGCATTGAGATCTGTCGGCGTTCTGTACAATAATCACATTCCACAGGCGCTTTCCCTGGCGGAGGAGGTAGGCGCTTGGCTGGAGGAGCAGGGAAAGGATGTGCATATCTGCACGATGGATGTTGCGTCGAACATCTTTTGCCTGCGGGATGCTAACCTGTTGGTGACTCTGGGAGGGGATGGCTCGCTTCTCCAGGCCGCCCGGCTGGCCGCTCCCTATGGCGTTATGTTACTGGGCATTAACTTTGGCCGAGTGGGCTTCCTCACCGAGACCGAGCCCGAGCCCGACGATTGGAAGGAGACGCTTTCCAAAGCCCTGGATGGCGATTATTGGGTCGAGGAGCGGCTGATGCTTCGCGTAGCGACCCAAAGGGGCGGGGGAACCTTCGATCAGGCCGATGCCTTGAACGATGTCGTCGTGGGGCGCGGAGCCCGAAACCGCGTGGTTCAACTGGGCGTCAAAGTCGATGGCGGTGAGCTGGCTACCTATGTCGCCGATGGACTCATCGTCGCCACGCCGACGGGCAGCACGGCCTACGCGCTGGCAGCCGGGGGGCCGATCCTCCCGCCGCAGTTGCGCAACTTGCTGCTGGTACCCGTGGCGCCCCACTTGAGTATGGATCGTTCCATCGTCCTCGCGGAGGGCGTCAGCGTGGAGATTACGGTCCTCGGTGGACGGACTTGTATGTTGACTGTGGATGGACAAGTGGGGGCCGAGCTGGAGATCGACGATGTGGTAACGGTGGAGGCCAGCCCCTACCGGGCTCGCTTCGCCAGGGTGCGCGAACAGGCATATTTTTACAAAACCCTCGTCTCGAGATTGGCCCCTCGTAATGGCAAATAGATGGCCGATCTAGACACCCGCTCAGAGGGGGTTTGCAACCCCCGACCTTGAGCAGGCTGAATGGGTACAATCCTTCAACCAGGAGCGAATGCATGACCGAACCTATGTATTGCGTGAATCATCCCGACGTCGAGACTCGTTTGCGCTGCAACAAATGTGGACGCCCCATCTGCACTAAATGCGCGATACGGACACCGGTCGGCTATCGTTGCTCGGATTGTATCAATACTCAACAGCAGGTTTTCTATGCGGAATCTCGCAAATCCGATTATCTGATCGCTGCCGCTGTCGCGCTGCTCTTGTCCTTGATCGCCGGCTGGCTGATACCTAGCTTGGGCTGGTTTGCCATCATTCTCGGCCCGGTGGTCGGTGGTGGCATCGCGGAGGCGGTGCGCTGGGCCACCGGGCGAAGGCGCGGCAAATATATTTGGCTGATTGTGTGTGGGTGTATCGTTGTCGGTGCTTTGCCACAGTTGCTTCTTTCCCTCCTCCTCGCCTTTGGCCTGGCGACTAATCCGATGGGATCAGGGACTTATGTCGTCTCCCTGCTGGGGGGATGGTTGTGGCTGGGCATTTACCTGGTGTCGGCGGTGGGCGCGGCTTACGCTCGCTTGCGCCCTGGACGGCGCGTCTAGGAGGTTCAGTGCTGATCGAACTGCGCATTCGTGATTTCGCTATCATCGACCGGCTGGAATTGCGCTTGCCGCCTGGATTTTTGGTGCTGACCGGCGAGACCGGCGCGGGGAAGTCGATCATCGTCGACGCGGTCGAGTTGGTACTGGGCGAGCGAGCCGACACGACCGTCGTGCGCTCCGGCGCCGAGCGCACTCTCGTCGAGGCGGTCTTCCGGCTGGCGCCTGAACAGCGGGCCGAGATCGATCCCGTGCTGGAGCGCGAGGGGGTGGAGGGCGACGCGCCCGACTTTTTGCTGCTGGGGCGGGAGGTGCGGCTCAACAAGCGCAACATCTGCCGCGTCAACGGGCGCACCGTCACACTTTCGCTGTTGCGCGAGGTGACCGAAAATCTGGTGGACATCCACGGGCAGAGTGAACACCTTTCGCTGCTGCGCACCCGCGAGCACCTCAATTTACTGGATCGTTACGCCGATCTGGGCGCCCAGCGTGAGCAAGTGGCTGAGTTGGTGCGAGAGATACAGAAAGTCCGCAAGGAGCTAAAAAGCCTGCGGCGTGATGAGCGGGAGCTGGCTCAACGCGCCGATCTGTTGCAGTTCCAGTTGGAGGAGATCGACGCGGCGGCGCTGGAGGAGGGGGAGGAGGAGGAACTGCGTCGGGAACGGCCCCGGCTTGCCAACGCCGAGCGCCTGACCGAGCTGACGAACGAGGTCAACTTCGCGCTGGAGGAGGGCGACCGGCGCACGCCATCAGCGCTTGATCTGCTGGGCTCGGCGCTGCGGGCCCTGACCGAGGCCGCGCGGGTCGATCCCGGATTGGAGCCTCTGCTGCAAGATGCCGAGGAACTCAACTACCGGCTTGAGGACCTGGGGCGTCGCCTGCGCGATTACCAGGATCAGATCGAGTACAGCCCGGAGCGTTTGCAGGAGGTGGAGGAGCGGCTGGCGCTGATCCGTCGCCTGGAGCGGAAATATGGCGATTCGATTGCGGATGTTCTGGCCCACGCGGATCAGATTCGGCTTGAGCTGGAGAACATCACCCACAGCGAGGAGCGTACCGTCGCCCTGGAGGGTGAGGATGCGCGTTTGCTGAAAGAGCTCGGCGAGCGGGCGATTGAGCTTTCCCAGCGGCGGCGGGAGGCGTCTGAGTGTCTCTCGAGGCATGTCGAGCGCGAGCTGAGCGATTTGAGTATGGATGGGGCCCGTTTTGGCGTGGCCTTCGATTGGCGCGAGGCCGCTGATGGGCTGCTATTGCCGGAGGCGGTTGCGAGCTTGGAGTTCCAGGCTTCTGATCAAGTCGTGGAGCAATCCGAATCTTCGGCCCTGGCGCCCGGTGCGAAAGTGGCCTTCGACGCGAGCGGAATCGACCAGGTCGAGTTTCTAGTCGCGCCCAACCCGGGCGAACCGCTGAAGCCGATGACGAAGATCGCCTCCGGTGGTGAGACATCGCGCCTGATGTTGGCGCTCAAGACCGTGCTTTCCCGCGCCGACGAGACTCCCACGCTCGTCTTCGACGAGATCGACCAGGGCATCGGTGGGCGGGTTGGTGCGGTGGTGGGAGAGAAGTTATGGGGCCTGGCAGCCGGTGCAGGGGCGGGCGGATTGCAACATCAAGTGCTCTGCGTGACCCATCTGCCGCAATTAGCCGGTTTCGCCGATACTCATTTTCGTGTAGTGAAGCGAGTGAAGCAGACCGAATCCGGCGAGCGCACCGTGACCCTGGTCGAGGCGCTGGATGGGGGGGAGCGGGTGGAGGAACTGGCGCAGATGCTCGGTGGCGGTGAGGCGGTCTTGCGCAGCGCTGAGGAGCTACTGGAGCAGGTGGCGAGACGGAAGAGGCAGGAATGAATGAACGTATTACAACGTATGCGGCGAGCCATCCGTGAGCAAAGATACCGTGTTAGCTCACATGCCAATGATGAGATGGCGGATGATTTTCTGATGGCGGCTGATATTGAGAATGTCATCTTGACAGGTGAAGTCACACGTAGGTTCACCCACAACTCGCGTGGTGTTCGGTATGAAGTGCTTGGAGATACAGTTGATTACCGTCGTGCATACGTCGTGTGTCGTTTTCTATGGTCTGGCGTACTGTTGATCATCACAGCATACATTGAGGAAGGATAGGGAGAATAGGATATGAAAGGTGATCGATGCGAGTTTTGTGATGGAGTGATGGAGCAGCGACGCGTTTTAGCCCGGTTTCGTTTTAAGGGACAGACAATTTATGTCGAAAACGTACCCGCCTGGGTATGCAACAAATGTGGCGAGCAGTATTTTGACGCGCAGGTCTATAAACGCCTTGAGGAGATTGCCCGAAAGCGCGAACGGATTCAGCGGGCTATCTCTTTCCCTCTTGCGGAGTTCGATATGGTCATCGCTTGATGATGGTAGGGGCTGCCGTTCTTGTGTATCAAAATGCAAAGGGCTTGAGCCGCGTGCGCGATGGCTGGGACGAGGTCGAGGAGATGGAGGCTCGTCTGCTGCGTCAGATGACGGTTGAGGAGAGTTTGCGGCAGTATCTGGCGCTCCAGCGAGCCTTCGAGCCCCAATTGCAGGCGAACGAACATCTCTTCCGCGCCGAGCGTCTGGCCCCATCTGAGGGAGTTGCAGCGCCGGCTGGCTAAGTTGAACGAGCTTGATGACCGCGCGGATACATAATATGCGCGATCTTTTTGAGTCTTTGGTCGCTTTACAAGATCGGCTCAGTGAGGCAGGAATTTCCTCGGTCATTATTGGAGGAATAGTTGTGGGAATATGGGGCGAGCCGCGCGTCACGCGTGATGTGGACGTAGGGTGATGTGCTCGAAACAGACGTACTAACTTTGTTGCGGCGCTTGTCGCCGCGCGAGCAAAGGAGACTGGATTATGAGTACGCAAGTGACTTTGACACTGTCTGATGAACTATACGAACGCGCCAGGCATTGGGCAACCATCACCCAACGGGACTTGTCCCAAGCCCTTACCGATGTGCTGACCATCGTGTTGCATCCTGTACACGCCACACCTGGACCGGAAAGGCCGGTTTCATCGCTATCCGATGATGAGGTGCTTGCACTTTCCCAAGCACAGATGAGGCAAATACAGGGAAGACGTCTGAGCAAGTTGCTGGAAAAACAGCGCGAGGGTGTGTTGACTGAGAGAGAACGTCCAGAACTGCTAGCCCTGATGCAGACCTACAACCAACTCTGGATACGCCAATCTGAGGCGTTGGCTGAAGCAGTGCGTCGAGGGCTGCGGAAGCCATTGAAGCCATGACAATTTCCAATGCTCTCCGCGATAGGGTACGCGCCCAGGCGGAGAACCGTTGCGGCTACTGCTTGGCGCGTCAAGAGTATGTGCCTTGGATGCTTGAGGTCGAGCATATCATTCCAAAATCAAGGGGTGGAACGGACGAGGAAGAAAACCTCTGGCTTGCATGCCGCTCCTGCAACCTGTTCAAAAGCGATCAGACCCACGCCCTTGATCCGCTGACCGGTTGCCAAGTGCGGCTCTTCAACCCCCGCCGGCAGCGATGGGAGCGCCACTTTCGTTGGAGCGATGATGGTGCTTTTATCATCGGATGCACCGCCTGTGGTCGGGCCACTGTCATTGCTCTTAACCTGAACAGTCACGTTGCTGTCACTGTGCGCCAAAATTGGATCGCAGCTGGCTGGCATCCGCCGGAAGACTGATTTCTACACTACATTTGCAACCTGCAACCCGCAACTTGCAACTTGCA
>CAZANJ010000071.1:0-2728 GCA_964486415.1 uncultured Anaerolineales bacterium | reverse complement strand
AAGACTGATTTCTACACTACATTTGCAACCTGCAACCCGCAACTTGCAACTTGCATACTTGCAACTTGCAACTTGCACACCTGAACTATGATACCCCAAAAACTCTCCCTCACTAACTTTATGTGCTACCGCGAGGCGGTCTTGGACTTCGCCGGTATCCACGTCGCCTGCCTGGCGGGCGAGAACGGCGCGGGCAAGTCGGCCTTGCTCGACGCCATCACCTGGGCGCTTTGGGGCAATTCCCGTCTGGGCGCACGGGGCGACGACGATCTGATCCGCCTGGGCGAGGAGGAGATGGCGGTCGAGTTCGTGTTCCAGCTCGGCGGCGACGCCTATCGCGTGCTGCGCAAGCGAAAATCGGGTAAGCGCGGGCGCTCGTTGCTCGACTTCCAGGTGCAGGATGGAGGTCAGCGCTGGCGTTCCCTCTCGGAGGGCGGCGTTCGCGCCACACAGGAGAAGATCGAGAGCCTTCTGCGGCTCGATTACGACACCTTCGTCAACTCAGCCTTCCTGCGCCAGGGACGGGCCGACGAGTTCACGGTCAAGACCGCCACCGAGCGGAAGCGCGTGCTGGGCGAGATCCTGGGACTGGATCGCTGGTCGGTCTATGAGGAGCGCGTCAAGGTGCGTCAGCGGGCGCTGGAGGCGGAGGCCGAGGCGATCCGCTTGCGCTTGCGGGAGATCGAGGCGGAGCTGGCCCGCCGCAGCGAGTACGAGGCCCAGCTTGAGGCGGCGCGGGTAGCCGTGGGCGAGCTGGAGACCGCGCTTGAGGAAACCCGGCAGGCCTACCAGGAGGTCGAAGCGGCGCGGACGGAGCTGCGTCACATAGAAACCCAGATCGCCGAGCGGGATGAGCGCATCGCGCAGGCTGAGCGCGAGTTAGCGAACCTCTCCGAGGAGCGTGCTGGGCGCGAGAGGCGGCTGGCCGAGTATGAGGAACTCTTGGCCCAGGCCGATGAGATCGAGGAGGGTTATCGCGTCTATCGGCGGGCGGTCGAGCGGGAGCAGACGCTGGGCGCCAAGTTGCGCCAATCGACCGAGTTGGATGAGCGACGGCGTGAGCTGGAGACGCGCATCGCCGAGGCGCGGCATCAGCTAAGGGCCGAGTGTGAAGTCGTTCGGCAGCGCATCGCCGAGCTGGAGCTTCGTCTGCCCGATGATAAGCTCAGGGAGGAGCTTGAAAACGTGCAGGCTCAACTGGAGCTTTTGAGGCAGCTAGCGGAGAGCCGCGAGGCGGCGCGAGATGATCTATCCGCTATCGCCGAGCGTCGCGCGACGCTGCGGGCCCAGAATGAGGCGCTGCGAGTGGAGATGGAAGCGCTCAAGGGAAAGATCGAGCAGTTAGAGCAAGCCGACGCTCAGTGCCCGCTCTGTGAGCAGCCGCTGACGGATGAGCACCGGCGGCAGTTGATTGAACAGCTCGGGGGCGAGGGGAAGGCGAAGGGCGACGCCTATCGGGGCAACAAGGCCACTTCCAGAAGTCTGGTCGGGCAGGCGCAGGCCTTGGAGGAGCAGATCGCCGCGAGTGAGAAATCGCTGCGGGAGCGGCAATCGCTTCAGCGCCAAGAAGCGGCCCTGGTCGAGCGCCTTGAGCGCGGGCGTCAGGCGGCCGAGGCGCTGGAGGAGGCCGGCTCAAAATTGGAGGCTCTGGAGCAGCGCCTGGAAGATCAAGATTACGCTCACGATTTGCGGGCCGATTTGGGGCAAGTGTTGGCCGAGGCGGAGGAACTGGGCTACGACGCCGAGGCGCACGAGGAGGCGCGTCGCGCGGTGACCGAGGGACAGGTCTTCGCGGAACGGAAGGCACGGTTGGACAGCGCGCAATCTTCGATGGAGGAGGAGCGGGCCGCGCTACAAAGGCTGATGGAGAACGAGCAGCGCTGGCGAGAGCGGATTGAGGAATTGGAGGCCCAACGGACGGCGCTGGAGCAAGGGGCGGATGGGCTGCGCGAGCGCCTGGAGGATGCGGAGACGGTCGAGGCGGAGCTCCAGCGGATGCGGCGGGCGGAGGCGGAGGCGCGTCAGAAGCTGGGCGCGGCGCAGCAGCGCCTGGAGGCCTGCAAGGCTCTGGATCGGCAGCGGGAGGATAAGCTGAAGCGCAAGGAGGCGCTGGCCGAGGAGCAGGGGATTTATGATGAACTGCGGACCGCTTTTGGCGTGCGCGGTGTGCCGGCGATGATCATCGAGGCCGCGACGCCGGAGATCGAGGACGAGGCCAATCGTCTGTTGGGGCGTATGACGCAAGGGCGAATGCACGTGCGCTTCGATACCCAGCGGGAGACCAAGGCGGGGGAGGTGCGGGAGACGCTGGAGATCAAAATTGCGGATGAGTTGGGCACGCGGCCTTATGAAATGTACTCCGGGGGGGAGCAATTCCGGGTCAATTTTGCCATTCGCATCGCGCTCTCGAAGCTGTTGGCACGGCGGGCCGGTGCGCAGTTACAGACCTTGGTGATCGATGAGGGCTTCGGTTCGCAGGATGCTCAGGGGCGGCAGCGGCTGGTCGAGGCGATCAATGTCATTCAGGATGACTTTGCGCGTGTGCTGGTCATCACGCACATCGAGGAGTTGAGGGATGTGTTCCCGGCTCGGATTGAGGTGACGAAGACATCGAATGGCTCTGTGGTGGAGTTGGTGTAGGGGTGAGATCAGCGTCGTTTTTTCAGCGCTTTTTGTCGTTGCTCCACGCGGCGCATGGCCCAGACGTTGCGGAAGTCATCGAGTTGTT
>CAZANJ010000070.1:0-10453 GCA_964486415.1 uncultured Anaerolineales bacterium | reverse complement strand
CGATTTTTGAATCGCTTCGAAAACCCATTGCCCTACCGTAACACTTCTGTAACACACCATACTCTTGTCATGCCCTTTCAATTCTGCTATAATCTGAATGGACTTGATAGTAATCTGAGTAAAACGGGTAGGATCTTCCCCTTGTATTTCCACTCTCAGAGAGCCCACAGCGAGGAAGGTCTACTCCAGCTTAACTTCTTGAGTTGCTGAGGAGATGGACCAAATGAGCAAGGCTCGCATTCTTTACGTTGAAGATAACCCTGAGAATCGACTCTTGGTTAAACGTGTATTAGAAGCAGAGGGGTATACCCTGATAGAGGCGAACGATGGCCCTTCTGGCATAGATATGGCTCAAGAAACATACCCAGATCTAATTCTCTTGGACATCAACTTACCGGAAGTGGATGGGTACGCGCTGGCTCGACAATTTCGAGACATGCCCATTCTGCAAAAAACGCCCATCTTGGCCATGACGGCCAATGTGATGAAAGGAGATCGAGAACGCACCCTCGCGGCCGGCTGTGATGGGTACATTCCCAAACCAATCGACATCGACCGGCTACCGGAGCAAGTTGAAAATGCCCTGAAGAAAGGGTGCGAATAAGGGCCACCATGAGCACAAAACCCCAAGACGCTACCGTCATGGTCGTCGAAGACAACTTTCAAAACTTGATGCTCATCACCCGCTTGCTAGCCTACCTGGGCGTTGAGGACTGTGAGTGGAAAGCATCCGGCTGGCAGGTGCTGGAGTTCGCAGAATCGCTTCCCCAAATCGACTTGATTCTGATGGACATCTTCCTACCAGAAGCGGATGGCTACGAGGCCCTGGACGCACTACGTGCACACCCACGCTTCAAGGACACGCTCATCGTTGCCGTAACTGCCGATGCGTCGACCGGAAATATGGAACGCGCCCGTCGCGCTGGCTTCGATGGCTTCATCGGCAAACCACTCGATCCAGATCGTTTCCCTAACCAGATTCGCCGTATCCTCCAAGATGAACCAGTCTGGGAAATAGAATGAACAAGGCGTAGAAGATTGGATGAACAAATATGTCGTCGCCAGAATCAAAAAGCCGATTCCAAGTCCCGACGACGGGGATGCGCGGAGGGCTAGGCAGGACCCTTCTGACTGCCTTCCTCATCCTGGCGATCATACCTCTGAGCGCCCTTAGCTGGTACGCCACACGACGCGAACGGCAGGACATTCAACGCGAGGTCACAGCGAAACTATCCTCCCTGGCCGCTATGACAGAAGTACAGGTCCAACAATGGGCCGGAGACCGCGCCGCGGACCTGGAGCTTCTGGCAACTTTACCCGCTACCCACGAAAACACATCCGCCCTCACCAATCCCGCGCTCCATTCAGATGACGACGCCGAACAGAACCGCGACGCACTACGCGCTCTGTTGAACGCTCTGCTCAAACAAGATGGGGCCTTCCGCCGCTTAGCCGTGCTCGATAGCACGGGAAAATTGCTGGTCTCCGTCGACGCGAGCAACACCGAGGAACAGATAGAGAGCGAAATGACCAGCCTCCCTCTTAGGTCGAGTACAGCAGGAGATTTTCAATTCATCACTCTCGATCCAGATGCTAACGTGGGCGCACGCATCACTCAGCCTATCGCCGGGCCAGAGGGCAAGATGGCTGGTTTATTGGTCGGTTGGCTCAACCTGAGCGGTCTGACCGCCAAGCTAGAAGAAGTAAATGGCGTCGGGCAAAAGGGTGAAATTTACCTCGTCGATTCCAACGCCTCTGCCCTGCCACTGGGCCGGACAGTCACCAGCCCTGGGATCCAGGCAGCATTCTCAAATGCCCAATCAGATACTGGATCAAATCCTATCAGTGAGGAATACGCGGGGCTCTACAATAATTATGCCGGCGTCCCCGTCATCGGCGTCTATCGTTGGATGCCAGATTTGGAACTGACCCTGGTAGCGGAGCAGCCTCAAGCGGAGGCATTCGCTCCCGCCGATGCCGTCACCGCCGCCATCGTGGGCGCCACGCTCGTGGTCGCCCTGGTCACCGCCATTATCGCCGCCGTAGTGACGCGCCAAATCACCCGCCCGGTCGTTCAGTTGACCGAGTCGGCGGTCAGCATCGCCGAGGGGGATTTAGAGCAACAAGTGCCACTGAGCAATTTCTCCCGCGACGAGATCGGCATTCTGGCCTATGTGTTCAACCGCATGGCGGGGGAGCTCAAGAGCTTGTACGACGATCTAGAGGCCAAGGTCGCCCAGCGGACTGCTCTTTTGCAAAAGGCCAACTACCAGATTCAACGCCGCGCCATCCAGTTGGCCGCCACAGTCGATGTCAGCCAAGCGGTCACATCGGTCCTGGAACCGGATCAACTCTTGCACGAGGTGGTGCGCCTGGTACACGACCGTTTCGCCTACTCCTACGTCGGCATCTATCTGCTGGAAAACGAGAAGAGGTTTGCAAGGCTTCACGAGGCCAGGGGCGGAGGCGAGAAAGTAGAGGTGATCAAGGCCAAGCCCATCCCGATTGAAAATGAAAGCGCGGTCGGAACCGCTGTGCTGACGGGACAACCGCGCATCGTCCGCTGGAGCGGGAAAGAGGCCTGGTCAATGTTCTCCTCCCCCTACATCCGCTCCGAGGCCGCGCTGCCCCTCAAGCTGGGGGATGAGATCATCGGCGTGCTCGATATTCTGGATACGAAGGAGATAGGCTTCGACGCCGATGAGGTCTCCGTGCTGCAAAATGTGGCCAACCAGATCACCATCGCCCTGGAAAATGCCCGCATCTATGAGAAGGAGCGCGAGACGGCCCAGCGGCTACGCGAGACCGAGGAATTCCGCTCCCGCTTCCTGGCCCACATGAGCCACGAGCTACGCGAGCCTTTGACCAACATCATCGGCTTCTCGCGCTTGATCCTCAAGGGGCTGGACGGGGCCATCAACGAGCAGCAGGAAAAGGACTTGCACATCATCTACGCCAACAGTCAACACCTGCTGGGGCTGATCAACGACCTACTGGACATATCCCAGATTGAGGCCGGGCTGATGGAATTGCAGTTCCAGAAGCTCGACCTGGCCGAGATGATCAGGAGCGTGATGGCCACCGCGAGCGCACTGGTTCGCGACAAGGATATTGAGTTGCACCAGGAGATCGCGCCGAATTTGCCCCTCCTCCACGCCGACGCGGCGCGCATCCGACAGGTGCTGCTGCGACTTTTGAGCAACGCGGCCAAATTCACCGAGGAGGGGCGCATCATCGTGCGGGCATGGATCCAAGACCATTCTGTGATGGTCAGCGTCAGTGACACCGGGGTGGGCATTCAATGTCAAGATCAATGCCGCATCTTCGAGCAGTTCGAACAGGGCACGCTGGAAAATGGCCGTCGCCCCAACGGCGCCGGGCTGGGCTTGGCCCTGAGCAAGAAATTCGTAGAAATGCACGGCGGGGAAATCTGGGTCGAAAGCGAGAGAGGCAAAGGCTCGATTTTCACATTCAGCCTGCCGCTGCGGCCTGAAGGGGAAGTAATATGACCACGGTAATTGCCATAGCAAACAGCAAAGGCGGCGTGGCTAAGACCACCACGTGTCTCTCACTGGGAGGCAGCCTGACGGGAGAAGGACAAATGGTCCAGTTGATCGATCTCGACCCACAGGCACATTTGACTATGTCGCTGGGCCTCGAGCCGAATAAATTGCACCACACGGTGGGCGACGTGCTGCTCGGCCATAGCTCTCTAGTCTCCATCAGCCGCGAGACAAAGTTATCCGGCCTGGATCTAGTACCCGCTAATCGGGAGCTAGTCGTCCTGGACAAGGTGCTCTATCAGCGTCCTCGGTATGAATATCGGTTGAGATCCGCCATGGAACGGGCGCGATTTCATCCCTACGACTTCATCCTCATCGACTGCCCGCCGACTTTTGGGACATTGACGCTCAACGCGCTCACAGCGGCCGATGTGCTCCTCATCCCATTGCAATGTGAGTATTACGCCATTCACTCCCTGCGCCATATATTGGAGGTGGCGAAGTTGGTGCGACGCAAGACCAATCCCGAACTCAGCTACCGGCTACTGGTGACGATGTACGACATGCGCAACAAAGTTCATCCCACGATCCTGGAGCACTTACGGAAAAGCTTCCCCACCGCCCTTCTGGAAACGCTCATCCAGGTGGACACCAAGCTACGGGAAAGCCCCGCCTTTGCACAACCGGTCACCGAGTACGCGCCCCGGACCCGCGCCGCCCGTCAATACCGCGCCCTGGCCCAGGAGTTGATGGAGAAGCTGCCTCAAAAGCTGCCCAGAGACATCCCCACGAATGGGGAGATGAAAGACATCCCGATGACAGAAGAAGCCCAGACAGAGGAAGTCACCCACTCCAACGCGACTTTGAATGACCCCGATTCCGACTTTACCTCTATACCTGAACTCGTGCGTCAGGAAATGACAACGGGAGTTATGAGCCGATGAGTGAAGATCAGTTACAATATTCCCTCGACGAACTGTTTTCCGACTTCTCGCCCCCGGAGCCGGAGGGTCAGGCCGCACCTACGCCAACACCGCCCTCACCGGACGAGGAACCGGAGCCACCCGCCCCTATCAAAGAGCCAGAGCCGGAGCCAGAAATCGAGCAGTTTCCCTCGCGGCCAAAGGAGTCGGCCCACGATGACATACGGAATTGGCAACGACAATTGCTCCAAAACTTACTCTACATCAGCCTGGTGGCAGCCACACCGGCGTTCGCAAGCACCGCCTACAACGCCTATGTGAGCGGCAGGGAAGCTATGATTCCCTTCTGGGCAGGAGCCTACGCCCTCTTGCTCGCGATCACCCTCTGGAAAGGAGCTCCCTATATCCTCCGAGCGGTTCTTTTATTGAGCTTGCTCTATGGCCTGGGTATTCTAGATATGATCGAGTCGGGACGAAGCGGCGACGGGAAGATATTGCTGCTATCCACCCCGCTCCTGGCCGCCATTTTGCTGGGACGCACGGAGGGGCTCATAACCCTGATTATAGCCACATTGGCCCGCACAGCCTTCGGATGGGCTATTTCCACCGGTCAGCTAGTCCCCCTGGCTCAACAAGCGGAATCGGACATACAAGCAAGCTGGTGGTTAAGTAGCTCCCTCGTCTTTCTCGTGCTGGGCGCCGCATTGGTGATGTCACAAAGGTATCTCATTCCCCGGCTCGTCGACGCGCTTAGCCAAAGCCGCGAGTTGACCTATGAATTGGATAGACACCGCGTGCGCTTGGAAAAACAAACTCAGACGCTGCAACATCGAGCGACCCAATTGGAGACTAGCGCCGAGGTGAGTCGCGCGCTCACGTCCATCCTGGAGATCGATCTCTTATTGCAAAAAGCCGTGAACTTGATTGGAGAACGCTTCGATTGGTATTTCGTGAGCATTTTCCTGCTCGAAAAAAGCGGTCAGTGGGCCGTACTGCGAGCCGGAACGGGCGAAGTTGGCACCAAGTTACTGGCCGAGGGTTTTCGTCTGAAAATCTCAGGCAGCAGCGGGGTAAGCTGGACGGCGAGAGAGCGCCGTCCGCGCGTGGTCTTGGACGTAGAAGAGGATGAGATTTACCATCCCCACCCACTCCTCTCCCACACAGCATCAGAGGCGACCCTGCCACTCATCATCGGAAGCCAAGTCATGGGTGTGCTGGACGTCCAATCCAAGGAGTTGAACGCATTCGATAAGACCGATATACAAATGCTCCAGAGCCTGGCGGATCAGATCGCCATAGCCATCCAGAACGCCCATCGCGTTTCGGACGAAGCTTCCTTGTTGGAGATGTCCAGCCCGCTATACCGCGTCAGCCGTCTACTGACATCGGCATCGACCACCAACGAAGTAGCTGATGCCATCATCGAAGCTGTGGCCCAGACAGAGGCCGATGGGTGCGTGGTAGTAGAATTCGAATACTCGCCCCAGGAGGAAATCAGGGCGCTATTGTATCATGGCGTGTGGCGTAGGGATCGCGCCCCTCGCTTCCGCGCCGGGATGCGACTCCCTATCTCAGACAGCCCCTTCCCTACAGAACTGGTGAGCCGCTTCCGCATCGTCAACAACGTAGACCAGGATCAATCGTTGCCCACAAGCGCGCGGGCGGTCTTCGAGGCGACCGAAGTCGGGGCGCTGGTCAACATCCCGTTGCGCTCCAGAGGAAAGATCACGGGCCAGGTTGTTATCTTACGAGCCGCCCCGGCTATCTTCTCCGATTCTGCCCTGCGCCTCTACGAAGCCGTCAGCGATCAAGCCTCGGTAGCGATGGAGCGAGCGCGGCTCCTGGAGGACGCCCAACGTCGAGCTAAGCAGGAGCACCTGATCGGTGAGATAACGGCCCGCATGCGCGAGCCGCTGGACATGGAGCGCATGCTAAAAACCGCCGTGCAGGAGATACGCCACTCCATGGAGCTACCGGCCTTGACGATCCGCCTGGCAACACCGCCCGAGGACAAGCAAGGCGACAATGGCAAATCGGAGACGTAGCTGCTCTGGCGCCCGGTTTTAGCCAGCCGAGTAATAGATACGGAAAGGCAACCCATGCTAAAAAAATTTATCACAGTCATCACATTATCACTGCTCCTGGGATTACTGGTCGCTTGCGCGAGCCCGACGCCGGAGCCGGATGAGATCACGGTCCAACTTAGTTGGTTCCACACCGCCGAGTTCGCCGGCTTTTACACCGCCGATCAACTGGGATACTACGCAGAGGAAAACCTGGTCGTGAATTTGAAGCCGGGAAGCCCGGCGGTGAATCCGACACAAAAAGTGGTTTCCGGTGAAGCACAATTCGGCATCACGGGCGGCGATGGCATCCTCCGCGCCCACGCCGATGAACATGATTTAGTGGCCGTCGCCAGCATCTTCCGTAAGAATCCGTTGATAGTCATGACACTTGCAGAAAGCGACATAGAACGCCCGAAAGACCTGGTCGGTAAGACCGTGGGCGTTATCTCGGCCGATATGGGCACCAGTTGGGATATTCAGTTCCTGGGGATGCTGAATAACCTGGACATAGACCCAGAAAGCATGATCTTCGTACCAATCCAGGATTTTAATGGCGCCAACGAACTAACCTCCGGCCGGATGGACGCCGCCAGTGGCTTATTTTCTACCAACGAGCCGGTACAGGCCCGCCTGGACGGGGTCGACGTCTCCTTGATGTTCTACAACAACTACGGCGTCGCTATCTACATCAACACCATCTTCACCACCGGTGAAATGGTCCGTGAGCACCCTGATCTGGTTGAGCGCTTTGTGCAGGCAACACTCAAAGGGTACGAGTATGCTATTGAGCACCCGGAGGAGGCCGCCGAGTTTCCTCTGGCCTATGATGACACGCTAGATACCGAGCTAGCAACTGCATCTATGAAAGCCCAAATTCCTCTGATCGACACCGGAGATGCTCCCATCGGCTGGATGGATCAGGGAATCTGGCGAGTTACCCACAACATGTTACTGGAACAAGATATAATCACCTCTCCCATAGACATAGACAAACTGTACACCAATCAATTCGTGGAAGGAGGAGCTCAGGAAACCGAAGAGGTCGAGGGTGAAGGCGAGGGTGAGTGAGGCCCAAGAGCTTGGAGACGTAACCCGGAGGCTATTATGACCGAAGAGGAAAATGTACTAGAGAAAATGAAGGAGAGCAGGCGGGCTTATTCCCCGGACGAGGATAAGGGCCAGCTCTCAGGCCAAGCGGTGAATCTGTTATATGAGGATCGCCTTTCACTGATCCAATGGATCATACGCACTGGAGCGATAGGTGCTGCAATCGCCCTTGCGTTTAACCTGGCTTTCTTCTTTCAAAGTAATGCCTGGCAATTGCTGATCGTAGTAGCGGGCGAGGCACTGGCCATCTTCATCCTCATCCCAGCGAGTATATTGGCACGCAGGGACAAGCTAAACGGGGCCAGCTATTTGCTCATCATCAGCTTATCCATCGCCTTCGGCGTCGCCGAATTGGCCCAGGCCGGCATCACGCTCTATCTGACAGCCGGCGGGGTCCTGCTAATAATAGCCGTAAGCAGTCTCATTTTCCCACCCCAAACTAGATGGACCATCGCGATTAGCGCAGCTGCGATATACGCCATCTACATTGGATTGATAAACTGGCTCGAGCCCCTGCCGCGCTATGACATCCAGCGCTTCGAATCCGCTCTTTTCATTTTTGTGTTAGCCTTCATCTCTCTGCTGACTCTGGTAACTCTCTGGCAGGTAGTCCGCGCCTATCAGCGCATCGCGACTATCCGTGCATGGCTACTCGTCAGCTTCGTGGCGGTGGTACTGCTCACCGTGGTCGCCGTCAGCATCGGGTCTATCCTGACCAGTATGCAGAGCGGGCGCAGGCAGGTTATCAACCAGCTCGAATCGGTCGCCACTCTCAAGGAGGCCGAGATCTATCGCTGGACCACGGATATGAAAAATACTCTGTCCGGCGCCCTACAGCAAGAGCCCGAACATCGCTATGTACGACCCGAGATGGGCCAGGTTATATCGGTGCTGCTGGATGAGCCGCCGGACTCGGAGAACTACCAGGAGGCCAAAGCGCTTCTCGAATTCAACTTTGAGCAGTGGATAAAACAGACTCAGTTATTCGAAGCCGTGTTCCTCATGGGACCGGAAGGAAAAGTGCTCATCTCCACCGATCCCGAGATGGAGGGGCAGATCCACATCCACGAGCCATACTTCCTGAAGGGCACTGTATCTTCTTATGTACATCCGCCTTCCTACTCCCCAGCCCTAAACCGAGTGACTGTTATGGCCTCTCGACCCGTGATAGGAGAATACGGGCGCTTGCTGGGAGTGGTAGCTGGTCGCGCCAGTATAGGCACCTTGAGCAGAATTATGGGCGAGCGCACCGGGCTGGGCGAGACCGGTGAGACCTATCTAGTCGGCATCAATAACGCTCTGTTGACATCCTCACGTTTCATAAAAAAGGATCTCTATGTCCGCTCGGAGGCCGCTAATACGGCGATAAATGAGCAGACCAACGGATCAATGAGCTATGATGATTATCGCGAAGTGCCAGTGATCGGCGTCTATCATTGGCTCCCTGAGCTTCAAGTGGCCCTGATAGCGGAGCAGGATCAGGCCGAGGCACTGAGCATTCTCTACCGCACAGTGCGTATCAACGTGGCCATCGCCATGGTCGCATTGGCCTTCGCTGGCGCCATCTCGCTGTTGGTATCCCGCAGTATCGGCGACCCATTGAACAACCTTGCCGAGACCGCGTCACAGATCGCGGAAGGTGACCTGGAGCGCACCGCGCACGTGGATCGGCGGGATGAGATTGGCACGTTGGCCCAGGCATTCAACCAGATGACGGCCCAGTTGCGCGACCTCATCGGCGGCCTGGAGCAGCGCGTGGCGGAACGAACTCGCGACCTGGAGGTGCGCTCAGCATACCTGGAGGCTTCGGCCGAGGTCGGTCACGCTGCCTCATCAATCCTGGAAATCGAAAAACTTATCCAGGAAGTGGTCAATCTAATCCGCGAGCGCTTTGGGCTCTACTACGTCGGGCTCTTTCTCCTGGAAGAAACCGGTGAATGGGCCGTGCTCCGAGCTGGCACGGGGAAAGCGGGCCAGGAGATGCTGGCCCAAGAGCACAAGCTGAGAGTCGGCGGCGAATCTATGATCGGCCAATGTGTGGCACAAGGCAGGGCGCTGATTGCTCTGGACGTCGGCGAAGAGGCCGTTCGCTTTGACAATCCCTTCTTGCCAGATACCCGCTCGGAGGGCGCCTTGCCCCTGCGCTCGCGTGAGCGGACCTTCGGCGCCATCACTGTCCAAAGCGCCATCTCGGCCGCCTTCGACGAGGACACCATCACCGTGCTGGAAACTATGGCGGATCAGGTGGCGGTTGCGCTGGACAACGCTTACCTGT
Organism: uncultured Anaerolineales bacterium; assembly: GCA_964486415.1. Taxonomy (GTDB): domain Bacteria; phylum Chloroflexota; class Anaerolineae; order B4-G1; family B4-G1; genus CAZANJ01. Next base: position 579 of record CAZANJ010000070.1, on the reverse strand, counting down.
TCGCCGAAGCTCAAGAAGCGCTGGAAGCGACGCAACGCGCCTACGGCGAGCTGAGCCGCCGGGCCTGGGTCGAACTGCTCCAGGAGCAACCCGACATCGGGTATCATATCGATGAGTATGGCATCAGCAGTACCGAGGATGTTCTGGCCCCAGAGATGGAACAAGCCCTGAAAGAGGGCCAAACGGTGCTGAAAGAGAGCAACGGGCAAGAAAAGGACTCGCGCTATTCCCTGACAGTGCCCATCAAAGTGCGCGACAACGTGATTGGCATACTGGACACTTACAAGCAAGATTACAAAGGGAATTGGACGCATGAGGAGATCACTTTGCTGGAGGCCCTGGCGGAGCGGCTGGGGTCTTCCCTGGAAAGCGCAAGGCTCTACCGAGAGACACAACGCCGCGCCACGGAGGAGCAGTTGCTCAGCGAAATCACCACCCATTTGCGCGAGACGTTGGACGTGGACAAAGTGCTGCAAACGGCCGCCAACGAACTGCGCGAGGTCTTCGACCTGAAAGAGGCCGAGGTGCGCATCGCGCTTCCGGATTTGCAAGTTGAGAATGAAGAATAGTGAATGAAGA
>CAZANJ010000069.1:5626-10545 GCA_964486415.1 uncultured Anaerolineales bacterium | reverse complement strand
AATCAAACAAATGGAGGAGAAAAAAATGATTAAGAAAGTCGCTCTATCGCTTCTAGTATTGGCCTTGCTGGTGCCCACCATTGTCGGTTGTGGGGGGAGCAAAGAGCCGATCAAGATCGGACTCGAGGCCCCGTTGACCGGCGACTACGCCTACGAGGGCGAGGGCTTCAAGAAAGCCGTCAGTTTGCTCATCGAGCAGACCAACGAGGCCGGCGGGTTGTTGGGACGGGAAGTCGAACTGGTCGTTGAGGATGATGCCGGCGACCCGACTCAGGCCGCTCTGGTCGCGCAGCGGCTGGTTGACGCGGGTGTGGTAGCCGTCATCGGCGCCTACAACTCCACAGCCACAGAGCCCGCATCGGAGATCTACAACGATGCCGGGCTGCTTCATATCACCCCTTCATCTACGGCGACGCGCATCAGCCAGAAGGGCTTCGAGCGCTTCTTCCGCGTCTGCTTCCTGGATGATCGGCAGGGCCTCTTCGCCGCCAAGTTCGCCAACGAGGTACTGGGCGTCAAGAACTTCGGCATCCTGCACGATAACTCCACCTACGCCCAGGGCCTGGCAGAGCACACCAAGCGCTATGCCGAGGAGATGGGCCTCAACGTCGCCTTCTACGACGCCATCAACCCCGAGGATCAGGACTTCACGCCCATCCTCACCAACATCGGCGGCGCGGACCTGGACGCGGTTTACTTCACCGGCTATCACGCTCAAGGTGGCCTGTTGCTCAAACAGACGAGCGAGCTGGGCTTGGACATCACCTGGATGATGGGCAATGCCTCCAACAACCCGGAGTTGATCCAGATCGCGGGCATGGATAACGCTGTCGGCACCTACATCACCACCGAGCCGCTGCCCAAGGACCTGGAGTATCCGGAAGCCCAGAAGTTCGTCTCTGACTTCGAAGAGGCCTACGGTGAACCGCCGGCCAGCGTCTGGTGGCAGATGTCGGCCGAGGCGTACAACGTCATCCGCTACGCCATCGAGCAGACCGAGTCCACCGACTCGGAGGTTCTGGCCGATTTCTTGCACAACGAGGCCAAGGACATCAACGGCCTCACCGGCCCCATCCTGGGCTGGGATGAGAAGGGCGACCGCCTGGGCACGATCCACGTCGCCTACGTCATCGACGAGAACGGCGAATTCGTGCTGCACGATCAGCAGCCTGAGTAGTATCACAGGGGGGAGCTTGGGAACCATCAAGCTCCCCTTGTATCTATCTATTCCACCCCAATGTGTTAGGTTAAGTGAAAACCTCGGAAGCTCCCCCTCTTTGTAGGCATCGCTCGGTCGAACTAATGGTGAAGCCTGGGCCGAAGGCGAGGAAAGGGAATTCCGAGGTTTACGTCTTGATTTGTATCTTACCTTAACCAGATTGACCCAGTAGGAGATCAAAGCTATGCAATTTATTCAACAGATGATCAACGGTATCACCATCGGCGCCTTCTATGCATTGGTCGCTCTAGGATACACCATGGTATATGGCGTGCTGAAGCTGATCAATTTTGCCCATGGTGACCTCTTTATGTGGGGTGCCTACATCGGGCTGACCGGTCTGAACATCCTAGTAGGCGTGTTAGCTCAAGGCAGCGCATGGCTCGTCATTCCAACCATCATCGTCGTGATGGCCACCATCGCCTTTGCCGGTGTCATGGTGGAGCGCGTGGCTTACCGTCCGTTGCGGACCGCCGGGAGATTGGCGCCCGTCATATCCGCTCTCGGCGTGGCCTTCATTCTGCAAAGTGTGGCACGCAACGTCTACGGAGCCAGCTACAAGACTTATCCCCAGGGTGTCGCGCCGAGCGGGGGCTTTGCGATCGCGGGCAGCGTGCGCGTCGGCTTGATGCAGATTATCGTCTTGGTAGTCTCCTTTCTGCTGATGGGCGCGCTCTACCTCTTCACCCAGCGCACCCGCATCGGCACAGCAATGCGGGCCGTCTCGCTCAATCACGACGTCTCGCGCCTGATGGGCGTTGACGTCGATCGCATCATCTCCATCGTCTTCCTCATCGGCCCAGGGCTGGGCGGGGTGGCGGGGATGATCGTGGGGCTCTACTATGGCTCCTTCGATTTCAAGCTGGGCTGGACTTATGGCCTGAAGGCCTTCATCGCCGCCATTCTGGGGGGCATCGGTAACATCCCCGGCGCCATGATCGGCGGCATGCTCCTGGGCATCATCGAGACGCTGGGCTCCGGCTACATCTCGCCCCAGTGGAAGGATGTCATTGCCTACGTGATCTTGATCGTGATCTTGATCTTCCGGCCCACCGGTTTGCTCGGCGAGCGGGTGGCGGAGAAGGTGTGAGGAGAGCGTTATGAAAGACATAATATCCCGCCTCCGAGAGATCGAAACGCGCTGGTTGCTAATTGGGCTACTGGCGCTGGCTGTCCTGATCCCCCTGCCCTTGGGTGATTATTATCGCTCCGTCTTGTGGCGCACAGTGCTATACGCCATGATGGGCCTTAGCCTGCACATCATCGTCGGCTACGCTGGACTGTTCCAGTTGGGTCACGCCGCCTTCTACGGCCTGGGCGCTTACACCTGCGCCCTGCTAAACTTGCATTTCGGCATACCCGTACTCCTGACCCTCCCGATCAGCATCCTGGTGGCCGCCATATTCGGCTACCTGATCACGCGGCCCATCCTGCACCTGCGCGGCGATTATCTGTGTATCGTGACCATCGCTTTCGGAGAGGTAGTACGGCTGGCTCTGGTCAATAACATCTTCGGCATCACCGGTGGAGCCAACGGGCTGAGCGGCATCGACCGCCCGGTACTATTTGGTGTGACGCTGCGCCAACCGATTTACCATTACTACATCGCGCTCGCCTTCCTGATAATCTCCATCTTCGCCGCGCGACGATTGGAGCATTCGCGGCTGGGGCGGGCCTGGATGTACGTGCGCGAGGACGAGGTGGCCGCCGAGGCGATGGGCATTGATACCACAAAAGCTAAACTACTGGCCTTCGTGCTGGGCTCCGGCTGGGCCGGTCTGGCCGGCGCTTTATACGCAGCCAAGATCACGGTCATCTCACCGGATCAGGCCAAGTTTATGGAATCGGTGATTCTATTCTGCGTCGTCGTCCTGGGCGGCACCGGCTCCATCCCCGGCGTCTTCGTGGGAACCTTGGGCATGGTGACTCTTCCGGAGCTTTCCCGCTTCCTGAAGGCCTGGCGAGATGCCTGGCTGGGATTCGCGATGGTCACTATGATGATCCTACGTCCGGAGGGGCTATGGCCCAGCCGTCGAGTGATGATGGAGATACGGGATGCAGAAGATGAAAACATCCCCGTCGCCACAGCGCAGAGTTGATCCAGCGAGGAAAAACATGGCACTATTAGAAATAAGAGGATTGACTAAACAATTCGGCGGCCTGACAGCCGTCGACCGCGTCAACTTCGATCTTGACGAGGGAGAGATTCTGGGCCTGATCGGCCCCAATGGCGCCGGAAAGACGACCATCTTCAACATGATCACCGGCATCTACTCCCCAACCCAAGGGGAGATTTTCTTCCGTGAGCAGCGCATCGGCCATCCGGCGCTCACCTGGCGCAAGCGGCTCACCACGCCTATCTGGTGGATGAGTTGGTTGCCAATCTCGTCCCTAAAGCATCGATGGGACAATTTCCGCAAGCTCAGGCCGCATGAGATCACCAAACGGGGCATCGCCCGCACCTTCCAGACCATTCGGCTCTTCAATAATCTCACCGTTCTGGAGAACGCGATGTCTGGCCCACACCACCGCACCAAGGCCGGCGTGTGGGGCGCGATCTTCCGCCCACCCTCACAACATCAGGAAGAGGACTTTATCGTCGAGGAGGCGGAGGAGCGGTTGGCCTTCATGGGACTGATTGAGTTCCAGGACGAACTCGCGAAGAATCTGCCCTACGGTCACCAGCGACGCCTGGAGATCGCACGCGCGTTGGCCACCAATCCCTACCTGCTCGTTCTCGACGAACCGGCCGCCGGGCTCAACGAGCAAGAGTCGCTGGAATTGATGGCCCTGATCCGCGAAATCCGGGATTCGGGCATCACGGTCCTGCTCATCGAGCACGATATGAAAGTGGTGATGGGCATCTGCGAGCGCATCGTCGTCCTGGACTATGGCAAGAAAATAGCCGAGGGCACGCCTGCGGAGGTGCAAAGTAACCCGCGCGTCATCAAGGCTTACCTGGGCGAGGAAGAGGAGGAGGTGTAACCGTGGCCCTACTAGAAATCAATGATCTGCATACATACTACGGCCACGTCCACGCCCTGAAGGGCCTCCGGCTGGAGGTGAAGGAAGGAGAGATCGTCTCGCTCATCGGGGCTAACGGGGCCGGAAAGACAACCACGCTGCGCACTATCTCTGGCTTGATCAGGCCGCGTCAGGGCCAGATCAACTTCGGGGGGCAGGACATCACCGATATGCCAGCCCACAACATCGTAGAGGAGGGTATTTCCCACGCGCCCGAAGGGCGTGAAATCTTCAGCACCCTGACGGTGAACGAGAATCTGAATATGGGCGCTTACGTACTCAAAGGGGATATGAAGGTCATCGAGAAGAATCGCCAGCGTGTCTTTGCCCTCTTCCCCCGCCTGGAGGAGCGAAAGAGTCAGCTCGGCGGCACGCTGTCCGGCGGTGAGCAACAGATGTTGACCATCGGGCGGGCGTTGATGGCCCAGCCGCGCATTTTGATGCTGGACGAGCCTTCGTTGGGCCTGGCGCCGATGTTGGTCAAAGCCATCTTCGACACCATCCAGGAGATCAACCAGCGCGGCGTGACTGTCCTGCTGGTGGAGCAAAACGCCCGCGCGGCCCTCAAGGTCGCCCACCGTGGATATGTCCTGGAAACGGGGAGCGTGGTGCTCTCCGGGCCAGCCCGTGAATTGTTGCAAGACGAGCGGGTGCGCAAGGCATATTTGGGGGAGCA
>CAZANJ010000069.1:0-5526 GCA_964486415.1 uncultured Anaerolineales bacterium | reverse complement strand
GCTTAGCGTAGGCCGCGAACTTTGTTCATTCGTTATCGCCGTAGACCCGCCAGTACGGTATCTCCTCTGCCCACTGCTCGCGGAACTCCTCCGGGGGCGTGACAAGCAGGGATTCGCACTCGGCGGTGACGGTGCCATCGGGCAAGCGTATTTCCCCGGCCACCTTGGCGCCGACGCCTCCTAAATGCTCCACCCATCCCACGGCCTTCAGCGGCGTCTCGGTCGGCGTCGGGCGGCGATAGCGAATGGTCAAGCGCAGCGTCGCCATCAGATCCTCATCGGAGCCGTTTATCAGCACCGCCCGACCGGCGGTCTCGTCGAGGATGGCGGCCACGATGCCGCCGTGAACTACGCCCGGATACCCCTGATACTTTTCAGGAATTACGACCTCGGCCTGCACGCGCTCCTCTTCACGATCCTCGAAGAAGGTCAGCTTCAGCCCGACCGGATTCTGCCGACCGCAGACGAAACAGTTGCGTGAACTCGGTTGTTTTATCATTTTTCAGCCAGTGTCCTTATTTTCTTATCGTATCTATTCAGCTGCTCAAGCCGGGTGTGCCACCCAGCGCCTTTTGCCGGGGCTTGAGTAGTGCAACGCACTTGCGAACACAAAAAGTCCAATATGGAGGTAATGAGTGAGCAATCACATATCGCATAAACGCAGGCTCCGCACTTTGATGGGAATCACAGCCGGGCTGGCGGTTGTGACGTTGATCTCGGCCGCCCTGGGCGGCTGTGGAAGCAGCACGCTGCAGGCCACGCCCACGCCAACCCGCACTATCGAGCCGACGGCCACCCACACGCTGCCCCCCACCGCCACGCCAACGCCCGCGCCGCCCACATCCACGCCGACGCCAGCCGCCACATCGACGCCCACCCCCTGGCCCGCAGAGATCAACCCCCTCACCGGTGAGCGCGTGGACGACGTCGCCAAGCTGGAACAGGTGCCGGTGGCGATCAAGATATCCAACTGGCCGGGGCAGTATGTGCGCCCGCAGGCCGGCATCAACAGCGCCGATCTGATCTACGAGCACTACAACGAGGGCTGGTTCGCCACCCGCTGGACCGCCATCTATCTGGACGAGTCGCCGCAGCGCGTCGGGCCGGTGCGCAGCGGTCGCCTGATCGATCTGGAGCTCCCCGCCATCTACAAAGCGGTGCTGGCCTGCTCCGGCTTCAGCAACGGCGTGCTCGCTCTGGTCAAGGATTCGGACCTTTACCCAGAGCGCGTCGCCTCGCCCAGCGTGGGCATCGGTGCGCCAGTCTTCTACCGCGATTACAGCCGCGATGTGCCCATGGAGCATACGATGTACTCCGACCCGGAAGTGGTGCGCGAGTGGGCGGCGGAGCGCGGCGTCGAGGGGCGCCAGAATCTGGAGGGTATGACCTTCTCCGAGAGCCCGCCGGTAACCGGGACAACGGCGCACATCATCAAGCTCCCCTGGAACCGGCTCGACGCCGAATGGCGCTACGACGAGGGGAGCGGGCGCTATCTGCGCTGGACCGATGGCGTGCCCCACACCGACGCGCTCGACGGGCGCCAGCTCAATGTGGCCAACGTGGTGGTGCTCTACGTGCCGCAGTGGAATACCAGCATCGTCGAGGAGCCGCATAGCGGCGCGCTCTCAATCCAGTTCGCGCTCTGGGACTCCAATCGCGCCCTAATCTTCCGCGACGGGGTTCAGATCGAGGCCTTCTGGCAGCGCTGGGAGCGGGACGATATGCTGACGCTGACCGACGAGGAGGGAACTCCCATCCCGCTGAAGGTCGGCAACACCTTCTTCGAGGTGATCCCACCCGGCGAGCGAGAAGTTGAGGTGCTGGTGGAGAATGGAGAATAGAGGATGGAGAACGGAGATTCATTCCTCGAATTTTTCCACCTGATAGACGTAGACCTCCAGGTCGCCCTGCCGGTAATCGTCCGGCGACAGATTGGCCTTGAAACAGAGGCGCTGAAGGAACTGGTGCGGATCCGGTATTTTCTCCCAGACTTGGGGGAGGAAGGTGGCGCGATGCCAATCCTTCTTGATGAGCACACCGTCCACGCCGGGCCGCAGTTTGTCGATCAGTTCGTCGGCATCGTCATAGTCTAGGGGTTGGGGTGCGCTGAGGACCGACACCTCGATTTTCAGTTCCTCAGCCTCATTCGCCTCAACAGGCGGGAAGCGCGGATCGCGGAAGGCGGCCTCCAGCGCATTCTTGCGCACGTTCAGAATCAGCGGCTCCTCCGCCTGAAGCGATCCGATGCACCCGCGCAGTTGCCCCCACTTGGTCAGCGTGACGAAGCTGGCCCCTTCGCGTCGCAAGTTCTCCGATACATCATCGAGATCGACCGACGGCGGGTTGCGCCCGTGCACCGCGTGGGCGATAGTTTCCCGCGCCAGGGTCAAAAGCGTCTGTTTTTCCTCTTGTGTTAGAGACATCTATCCTCCCTGTGAGAGTTTGCAGGTCTGCAAGTCTCAAGTTGCAAGTTGCAACTTGGTTGGTGCGTCATTGCCGCAGGATGAGCGGCAGGAACAGGCGTGGCTGGGGGTAGTGGAACAACACCGCGTCGAGGTCGTCGCTCCAAGCCTCCGCCTGCACGCGATCCATCATCTCGGCCACGCCCGCGAGCTCGGCGGTCCCATCGGCGCCGGGGAGGTTGGGATAGCTCCATTGAGCAGGCGCGTCCTCATACCAATCGGCGGGCTCCGCGTTGGCCGGGTTGTCAGGGAAAGCGTCCGGTGACATACCCGCTTGCGCTATATAGACGGGATCGGGGTTCAGCCGCACCCACAGACCCGCCGTCTCCCGAAAGCCATCCCAGGCATGGTGAATGTGGGGCTTATCCGGCGCTCCCTGGACGTGATCGTCCCTGGCGAAGACCAACATCACCTTGAGATGAGGCAGTGTGTCGGTCAACTCACCGTAGTTATGCACCGTGGTGCGATAGGGCCAAATTTCTAGCGTCTCCGTGACGGTCGCCAGATCGCTGGGCCAGGTCTCGGTGAAAGCGCCATTTTCGAGCAGCGCCTGCGTCAACTCTGGGGAGTAGTACCGCTTGTCCCACATATTGGGAATCTTGGGGCCCAGGATGTGATCCGGCCCGTCATCCACGGCGAAGAAGGGACGCCCATCGGGATAATCCTCATTCTCCAGCCAGCCCACCTTCGAGTAATCGATGTTCAAGGACCTGGAGGTGTAATCCGAGGCATAGACGTAGTAAGGATTGAGGACGTGACCGGCGTCGGTCATATATCCCGCCTCCAGCGACGAGAGCGCCGGGATGGTCGGATTCTCCCGCCCCACGAAGTACTTGACCTGCGACAGTTGATCGCCGTGATAGCATAACACGTTCGTGCCGGCGATGCCCTGATGGGAGAAGGCGAACACGCCCACGTTATCCGTCAGGGGAGTGGTGGCGAGCAGGTCGCCGATGTAATATCCATCCACGTCGGGGATGGCGCCGAAGCTGAAGCGGATCACGTCGCGGAGCGCGGCGATACTCTGCGGCCCGCCGTGGTCGTACACGCCCTCGCTGGCATACCCGGTCTCGAGGTCCTCCTCGCCGGGCGAGATGTAGGAGACCTGGATGGCGCCCAGCTCGGTACTCTCCAGTTGATTGGGCGGGCCGAAGCCGCTGTGATAGGTGAAGAAATTGCAGACGTTGACCACGACCGGCGCGCCCTCCGGATAGCGAGGCGTCTCCGGCGTGCGCAGCCGCACCGCGATGCGCCCGACGCCGGGCGATTGGACGTAAGTGAACTTCGTGTCGCTGGCCCCGGCCTTTTCGATCTCGTGGTAGAGCAGTCGATTGGGCTGGGAGTCATATTCATCGCGCCAGATTCCGAGCACCTCATCCAACCCAACCCACTCGATATTTCCCGGCCCATTCTTGCGCTCAAGCAAATCCTCCTCGAATTCGGCGATGAACCCCTGAGCGGTAAGATCGCCCTGGCTGATGAAGATGGAACAGGTGTGGATCTCGTCGGGGTCGAGCTCGCCGTCCTGCTGAAGCTGGAGCAGCTTGTCTAGCCCCTCCCAGGTGCCGGTATAGCGTCCGATGGCGGGCTTGGGAGCGTCATCGTCGTGCGCGAGATAATAATAGCGGCTCTTCGGCTTCCAGATACCGGAGACGTACAGGTTTTCCTCCCCAGCGTGACCGGCGGTCGCTCCGCCCCACATGGCCTCCGCCTCCCAGGTGTATGTGGGATAGACGGTGCCCGTTATCGGCTCCCAGAGGCGCTCCAGGATCGAATCCTCCACGGGGGAGACGACCACGCCGCCGGAAATGCCGGAAGGCTCGACGCCCGTCATCTCAATCTCGTAGGCCACGTCGGCGCGATTGTAGAGCGTCGCGTGGGCGTGCGGGTCGATCTCGAAGCCGAGATCCTCGTAGAGGTAGCGCATGACGTTCTTCCCGTTCGTTTCCGGCGTGCCAGTATCAAACTTCGACACCGCCTTGGGGAAGGGCCAGTCCGGCTGGTAGTTGAACATAGCTCCGTTCTCGTGGAGCATGTCGGCCAACTGGACCAGTTTTTCACGGGTGGAGATGAAGAGGGTCTTATTTTGGTGGTAGAGGGGTTCCTCCTCGTGATGCAGGACGATACTGACGTAGATCGGCGGCTGGGCTTCGGCGCTGATCGGAAACACTGATGGTGCACTCAGTGGTTCTACTGCCCGCGTCTTCGGGCCGCCGGTCAGCAGTATCGGCAGTAACAGGGCAATAATCCCTAATCCGTTGAATGCTCTTCGCTTGTTAATTTTAACCTCCTCTTTAGCCGATGTGAACTTGCCAACTTGCTGCTTGTCACTCTTCACCTTTACTGTATAATTCTACCTGAGGTGATACAATGTTCGAACCCAGAAAAATCGGCTTTGTTGAATTGACTTTGATGCTTGAGGAATATGAGCAGAAATATGGCTATTCCACTATTGAGTTCTACCGCCGTTACATGGCTGGTGAATTGGGCGATGATATTGATTTGATGATGTGGGCCGGACTGTATCATCTGTACTTGACCAGTGAATCGGTTCGCCGGTTTGCCCGTCAAGAATTCGTCGCCGTATGAACATCTACGACTATTTCTCTTCAATGGAGCGCAGCCTGCGTTCCAATGTCAAGATCGGTGCTGTTGAAGAGCCTATCACTTGTCTGGCGTCGGATGAACATAATGGCCTCATCCAATGCCGGGTTCATTTTTGGGACGGCTCGTTTCTCGACATCTACGAAGCCGTGAGCACCGAGAGCGGTCATCCTCTCCGCGTTCACTACGCTTACACTTACCTCCGTGAAGGTAGACACATCTTTCGCTACGACAACGCTCCTCATCATCCCGAGGTTGAAACACATCCACATCACAAGCACATCGGCGTTACTGAAGCCGTGATCTCTTCCCCCCAACCCTCTCTCTCAGCAATCCTCTACGAGATCGAAGACCTCCTCAGCTAGATCTCAACCCGGCGTGCAGCCGAGGGACCTCCTCACCAGGCTAGTCAAACGTCAAGCCCGCGCCATCTCGAGCACGCCGTCCTCGGCGACCGGGT
>CAZANJ010000068.1:4895-10624 GCA_964486415.1 uncultured Anaerolineales bacterium | reverse complement strand
GCCACAGAAAGCCTCTGGTGGCCTCTGGAGGGCCTTGGAACCGCTTCGAATCCCCGAATGCTTTTCGGCTTGCCTTATATTTTTTATTGGACTATAATACATTAGTTGCACTTTGGTTAATTCACAGAGTTGCAACGAAAGGAGGTGAATAGCTTAGCGAAAGACCCCACGTTCTCTGTTCAGATAGCAGTTCCCCGTATGTAAAACTCACATAAAATAGGAGGAGAACCGAAATGCGCAAGTTTCTATTAGTATTTCTGAGCGTGCTAACAGTTCTGACGCTGGTAGCAGGCTGTGGTCCTCAGCCGACTGAGGCTCCACCAACTGAAGCCCCTGCTGAGGAAGAGCAAGAACCCACCGAGCCCCCTGAAGAGCCTGAAGAGGAAGCCTTCAAGGCCGGCATGGTCACTGACGTAGGCGGCATCGATGACAAGTCCTTCAACGCTACCTCTTGGGGTGGTATGGAGATGGCCGAGCAGGAGCTAGGTGTTGAGGCAGCCTACCTGGAGTCGCAGCAACAAACTGACTACGCAGCGAACATTACCCAATTCCTTGACCAGGACTACAACATGATCGTCACCGTCGGTTTCTTGCTGGGTGATGACACTCTGACCTTTGCCAAGGAGAATCCCGATACTAAGTTCGCCATCGTGGACTTCTCTTACGAGGATCCGCCGGAAAACGTGCTTGGCTTGACCTTTGCCACCGACGAGGCGGCCTTCCTGGCCGGCTATCTGGCGGCAGGGATGAGCGAGACTGGCAGGGTCGGCACCTTTGGCGGCATCGAGATTCCGCCCGTGACTATCTTCATGGTCGGTTTCGAGAACGGCGTCAAGTACTACAATGAGCAGAAAGGCACGGACGTTAAGGTGCTGGGTATGAACCTGTTCACCGGCAACTTCGAATCCACCGACGATGGCCGTCGCTTTGCGGAGGACCTGATGGCCGAGGGCGCGGACATCATCATGCCGGTCGCCGGTCCCGTGGGCCTGGGCACCGCTGCCGCGGTCCAGGAGAACCCTGGCACAATGCTGATCGGCGTGGACACCGACTGGTGTGTCAGTGCTGCCGAGTACTGCGACGTCGCGCTCACCAGCGTGGAGAAGAAGATGGACGTGGCGGTCTTCACGGCCATCAAGCAGGCTGTCGAGGGCAACTGGTCGGGCGGCACCTACGTTGGAACGCTGGATAACGAGGGCGTCGGCATTTCCCCCTTCCACGAGTTCAATGACAAGGTTCCTGGCGACCTGAAGGCCGAACTGGACGAGGTCAAGAAGGGCCTCGTTGCCGGCGATATCAAGACTGGCTGGGGTATGGCCGCTGAGCCGGAGGAAGAAGAACCTGCTGCGACCGGCGGCACCTTCATCTTCGGCCGCGGCGGCGACTCGGTGCAGCTCGATCCCGCCACCGTGACCGACGGCGAGAGTTTCCGCGTCACCGGTCAGGTTTTGGAACCCCTGTTCCAGTATGAGGATGGCGGCACGAGGCCCATTCCGGCCCTGGCTACCGACTACTCGGTCAGCGACGATGGCAAAGTATGGACCATAAATCTGCGCGAGGGTGTCAAGTTCCACGACGGCACCGACTTCAACGCAGAGGCCGTGGTCTTCAACTTCGAACGTCAACGTCTGACGGATCATGAGTACCACTTCGAGAGCCAGAACTACACCTACTACGACTACATGTGGCAGGGCTTCGATGATGACAGCATGATCCAGGCCGTTGAAGCCGTGGACGAGTACACGGTCAAGTTCACGCTCCGTGAGCCGCTAGCTCCTATGCTGGCTAACCTGGCGATGGATATGTTCGCCATCTCCAGCCCGGCGGCGATGAAGGAATGCGGCGAGACCTATGGCACGCCCACCTGCGGTGCAGCGGGAACTGGCCCGTTCAAGTTCGTCGAGTGGGTCGAGGATGACCACATCACGGTGGAAGCTAACAAAGATTACTGGGGCGGCGCGCCGAGCATCGACAAGATCATCTGGCGTGTGATCCCCGACGACTCTGCCCGTTTCTTGGCCCTCAAGGCCGGCGACATCCACGCGATGGAGCAGGCTGGCATTGAGGACATCAAGGCGGCCGAGGAAGACGCCAACATGTACGTTGAGGCCACGGGGCTGAACACCGGTTACCTGGCTCCCAACTATCACATCGAGGAACTGCGGGATCCTCTGGTGCGTGAGGCGATCTATCACGCCATCGACCGCGAGGCAATCCGGCAGGCTTTCTACGGCGACTACGGTCAGGTGGCGAGCACCTTCTTGCATCCGTCTATGTGGGGCCGCCCCGAGGTTGAGGACTGGGAATACGACCCCGAGCTTTCGAAGGAACTGCTGGCTGAGGCGGGCTACCCCGATGGCCTGACAGAGGTCACCAATATGGACACGGGTGAAGTTGGGCCACTGAAGCTCTACTACATGCCTGTTACCCGCTTCTACTACCCCAGCCCCAAGGAGATCGCGGAGGCTATGGCGGCTGATCTGGCTAAGGTCGGCATTGAGACCGAGCTGTACCTGGAAGGTGACTGGCCAACATACCTGGATGCGAACACCAACGGCACGTTGTATGGGCTGTATATGCTCGGCTGGGGCGGCGACAACGGCGACCCCGATAACTTCTTGAACTTCCACTTCGGCAAGGTCGGCCAAGAGGGCGGAGACCCAGAGGCCGGATGGTACTACAATCCGGAACTGGACGAACTGCTGGACGAGGCGGCCGTCACCGTCGACCAGGAAGAGCGCGCCGAGATGTACAAGGAGGCCGAGAGGATGCTCCACGAGGATCGCACCTGGTTATGGGTGATGCACAACAACACGCCGCGACTCTTCTCCTCGAAGGTTAGTGGCTTTGTGGTGCAGCCAGTCGGAGCTGATAAGTACGAAGGAGTGGTGCTAGAGTAGTAGGCCTGCTACAAGCCTGATGTGCAGCAGGCAAGTTTCTATCGCCAACTCATCGTGATTCAACGTGAGGAGGCAAGGGTTTAGAGCAATATCCTTTGCCTCCTCATTTGCAAATTAGTACTTTAACGACAAGGTTCTTGTACAAAATCCTTCGATAGGATTAACAAAATTTACAAGATTTATAACAAACCAATTCTGTTCATCTTGTAAATCCTGTCAAAACCTTTTTGGTTCTGGCTTGTCCAAGTTAGGGCCTACCCACGAAATCCTTGCACAGGTGACAAAGATTTTCCGGAAAGCTCTTTCGGTTTGAGGTCGCTTTCGGGTTAGGCTTTTGCCTGCTTTGCTGGGTTGGGGATCTGGTTCTGCGGTTGACTTTGAAAAGGAGAGGGTTATGATCAGACATGTAGTGAAGCACTTCTTCTCTCTCATTCCCACATTGTTGGGAGTGACAATTCTCGTCTTTCTATTTGTCCATCTTATCCCCGGAGATCCCGCTCTAGTCATCCTGGGCGAGCATGCTACCGAGGAGAGCATAGCCCAGTTACGTCACCAGTTGGGACTAGATAAGCCGCTTTTTTTGAACCTGGATGTTTTTGGGCAGGCTCTTCGTGGGGAGATTGGCTTTGGTGAGGGCGTCAAGAAGCTCTTTGATTCTCAGTACTTCCGCTTCGTTGGTCGGCTGTTGCGAGGGGATCTAGGGCGCTCAATTCACGAGCGTACTCCGATCGCGGATACGCTGAAGCAGAAGTTCCCCGCCACGTTGGAGCTAACGATTTTCTCTATGACTTTTGCCATTGCGGTAGGTATCCCGGCCGGAATCGTTTCTGCCACGCGCCGCAATTCTATTTTTGACAATGTGAGTATGATTGGAGCATTGGTAGGAGTTTCCATGCCGATTTTCTGGTTGGGTTTGATGCTCATCTATTTCTTCGGCGTGAAATTGGGGTGGTTACCTACCTACGGACGCTTCCCGGTTGATTTATCTTTGGAGACTGTCACCGGCCTTTACGTGATCGACAGTATCATCGCGGGGGACCTGGAAGCTTTGGGGCTTGTCATAAAACACTTGGCGATGCCATCTATTGCCCTGGGTACCATTCCTATGGCCACCATTGCCCGTATGACCCGCTCTAGCATGCTCGAAGTGCTTCAAGAGGACTATATCCGCACAGCGTACGCCAAGGGGCTGCGAGAGCGCGTGGTCATAAATCGGCACGCTCTAAAGAACGCTTTCTTGCCCGTAATCACAATCATTGGTATGCAAATTGGGTCTCTAATGGCTGGAGCGATTATGACTGAAACTATTTTTTCATGGCCCGGGATGGGCAAATGGGTCTACGATGCCATCCTGGCGCGGGACTATCCTGTCGTGCAGGTAGCTGTGCTGGTCATAACTGTCGTCGTGGCCGCGGTCAATTTGATTGTCGACGCTTCTTATAGCTATCTCAATCCCAGAATCCGATATGAGTGAGGTTGCAATGTCTAATACAACTGCTGGTGGAGTGGACTTGTCGACAGACTTTGCGATGCGTGAACACCGCTCTCCGTGGGGTGACGCCTGGAGACGCTTAATTTCCCTAAATACTGCACGTTTGGGCATGGTTATCATCGTTATTCTGTTGCTGGTGAGCATTCTGGTACCTATTGTACACAATTACGACCCGAATATAGATTCCAACCTTAGAGAACGACTCGATCCGCCCTCGCCCGGGCACATCCTGGGGACCGACAACCTGGGGCGGGACGTTTTGGTGCGATTGATTCACGGGGCGCGGTATTCGTTGGTAGTGGGCATCATTTCTGTTGGCATTGGCTTGGGCATTGGTGGGTTGCTGGGCTTATTGGCTGGCTTCATCGGTGGGGTGGTTGAGGCCGTCATCATGCGTTTTATGGACATCATCCTGGCCTTCCCCGCGATGCTTCTGGCTATTGCCATTGTTGCCGTGCGCGGGCCAGGATTGAACAACACGATGGTGGCCGTTGGGATAGTATTCATTCCCCGATTTGCCCGTCTTGCCCGCTCAATGGTGCTCTCGGTCAAGGCGAATGAGTACGTTACTGCTGCCACCTGTATTGGGGCCACGGGACTGCGCATTCTGCTGCGGCATATACTTCCCAACATCCTCTCCCCTATCATTGTGCAGGTCACGTTGGGATTAGCTAGCGCCATCCTCTGGGCGGCTGGCATGGGCTTCCTGGGTTTAGGGCAACAGCCTCCCAAGCCAGAGTGGGGAGCTATGTTGAGTGATAGCTACAAGTTCCTGGCCAAAGGATCCTGGTGGGTTATTGTCTCTCCTGGGGTAGCTATCATGTTGAGTGTCTTGGGCTTCAACTTGTTGGGCGATGGCCTACGTGATGCACTGGACCCTCGTCTCACCAATTGAGGTTAGCGGCTGTGAAGATGAACGCTCGACTAACACTGGTAGGTATTTATGCCACAGCAAAGTGAAATGATGGGGCAGTATTATGGACTGTCCCCAGAAGTGTATGTCGGGGTCATAACATTGTTGGATGACCGCCTGAAGGAGATCTATTCCGTTCGCCGCGGCCACGAGGAGTTGAAGGAAGGCCAGGAACGGTTAGAGGGCCGTATGGATCGCGTGGAGGCCACACTGGATCGTCTGGCCGAAGCTCAGGAGCGCACTGAAGAACGTGTAGAAGAACTAACTCGGTCTCAGACGCGCACCGAGAAGCGAGTAGATCGACTGGCCGAGGTCCAAGAGCACATCCTGGGCCGTATGGATCGCGTGGAGGCTACGCTGGAACGTCTGGTCAAAGCTCAAGAACGCACTGAGAAACGTGTAGAAGAGCTAACTCAGGCCCAAG
>CAZANJ010000068.1:0-4795 GCA_964486415.1 uncultured Anaerolineales bacterium | reverse complement strand
ACCGATGAAAGCATAAAGAAACTATTCGAAGCCCAGACGCGCACCGAAAAGATGATGGAGCTATTCAAAGAGCGACAGGACAAACTGATCGATGAAGTTGGCTCCATTAAAGGGCGGCAGCTGGAGCTTACCTACAAAGAAAAGGTGGGAGCTTACTTTGGCCCCTTGCTGCGGCGTGTGCGCGTCGTTTCTCCCGTCAAGCTTGAGGATGACTTGGAAGCTCATCTTTCTGGAGAGGAATTCCGGGACTTGCTATTGGTGGACCTGGTGGTCAGCGGGTATCCTCGTCACCTGACAGATGTTTCTCAAGTTTGGCTGGCAGTCGAAATCTCTGGTGTGATCGACCGACACGATGTCGAACGCGCTCAGCGGAGAGCCGCTCTCCTCGGCAAAGCGGGGTATGCAGCTCTGCCGGCCGTCGCCGGAGAGGATATTACCCAGGGAGCTATGAAAATGACTGAGGACGAGAGGGTGCTGATAATCATGAACGGTTGGACCGCCAGTTGGGAGGTTGCGCTGGAACGGGTTTTGTCTGAATAATCGAGTATCCCTGACAAAAATTCACGGGACACCCAATCTTTGCGGTCATCGGGAGTTTTACTCCTGGTGATCGCATTTTTTGTCTCTTGTAATCTCGTGTAAAGCGCGGCTATCTTGGCCGCACGCCAGCTTTGAATTTGCACCTCTGCCAATTTATGGTATCATCTACCTGACGGCCCACAATCCACCTTCTGTGCGATCAGGGCTTTTGGGTCCCTTCGAGCAGAGGTGCTTGTTGGGCTTTTTGTTTGGAAATATAATTCTAGAGGTAAGGGAATATGACCGACAGCGGAATTCGAGCCCTCATCTTTGATTACGGCGGCGTGCTGATGCGCACCGCCGACCCTACGCCCCGCCGCGAACTGGAGCGTAAGCTCGGTCTGTCGCCGGGTGAAACCTTGAGGTTGGTGTTCGAGAACCCACGCTGGGATGATGCTCAGGTGGGACAGATCGACAGCGATACCTTCTGGGCCGGCGTGGGACGAGAGCTGGGACTGAGCGCCGACGAACTGGCGACTTTCCGCGCTCGCTTCTGGGCCGGTGACCGGCTGGATGATGAGCTAGTCGCTCTCATCCGCACTCTGCGTGAGGAGGGTTATCGTACCGCTTTACTGAGCAACGCGCCAGCGGAACTGCGCTCCTACCTCGGAGAATTGGGCATCATCGACGCTTTTGACGTCATCGTCATCTCCGCTGAGGAGAGGATGGCCAAGCCGGATCGAGCGATTTATGATCTGGCCCTGGAGCGGTTAGGCGTGGAGGCGTATGAAGCGATTTTCGTGGATGACCTGCGCGTTAATGTAGCTGCTGCCCGAAAGGTGAGTCTGCATGCCACTCGTTTCCTAGGGTTGGCGCCGCTGCGCATCTGGTTGCGCGAGGTGGGTGTGAGTGTCCCTGCCCCGGCTTTTGATCCATTGGGCGACATTCGCGCCGTGGTCTTCGATTGGGGCGGCGTAATGGAGAATCTGCCTAGCGATGGACATATCGCCGAATGGGAGCGAAGACTTGCCCTGGCTCCCGATACCCTCCCCGAAGTGTTGTGGGGAAAAGCTTGGCGTCAATTTTCGCTGGGCGTCATTGATGAGAAAGATTACGCGCAATGCGTTGCAGATGGGTTAGGGCTTCCAGACGCAGAAAAAGGTCAGAGCTTCATCGATGCCTTTTACGCTGGAGATCGGTTCAACCCAGAGGTTATCGCTGCTGCTCGTACATTGCGTGACCGCTACCGAGTCGCCCTGTTGAGCAACGCTTTTCCCAGACAGGCGGAGGTAATCCGGCGGCGCTTTGGAGTCGACGTGGCGACCGATTTTGACGTCTACGTCAATTCAGCCCACGTGGGCTTGCGCAAACCTGACCCGGCGATATATCGCTTGACTTTGGATCAACTAGGTCTTACGCCGCAGCAAGTGATTTTTCTGGACGATGGTCTGCGCAATATCGACGCCGCTCGCGAGATTGGCATCCACGCCATCCAGTTCGTGGACCCAGAGAACACACTTTCCAAACTGGAGGCCCTGCTGGGGCATTCGATAATTGCGGACATGAGCGCGTAGCGAACTGAGGATTTTATGGCTAAAAAGAAATCTGCACCAATTGAAAAAGTACGCATAATCGGAATTTTCGCCCATGTGGATGCTGGCAAGACGACCACATCAGAGGCGTTTCTTTACTACGCCGGGCGCATTCATCGCGCCGGTGACATCAACGAGGGTGATACACAACTCGACTGGATGGAGCAGGAGCGAGAACGCGGCATCACCATCACCGCCGCTGCCACTGCATTCCATTGGCGCGGGCATCGCATCAACCTGATCGATACACCAGGACACATCGACTTCACCGCCGAGGTAGTGCGCTCGATGCGCGTGATCGATGGCGGTGTCGTCGTGCTCTGCGGCGTGGGAGGGGTTGAGCCCCAGACGGAGACCGTCTGGATGCACGCCAATCGCGATAACTTGCCAAGGATGATTTTCATCAACAAACTCGATCGCGTCGGATCCAGTTTCGATCGCGTGCTCAAAGAGATTCACGAGCACCTGACACCCCAGGCGGTGGCGATGCACCTTCCAATCGGGCGCGAGGAGGACTTCGTCGGCGTCGTAGACCTGTTGGAACAGCACGCACTCGTCTGGCGTGACGATGCAAGTGCCCCCATCGTGGAGCCCATTCCGCCCTCCCTGGAGGAACAGTCCGCTACAGCGCGAGAGGAATTGATCGACGCCATCTGCGAGACGGATGAGGCATTGTTGGAGCAGTGGCTGGAGGGAGAGGAACCTGATGTAGCAGCTCTGCGGGGCGCCTTACGGCGGGCCACTATCAAGAGCGAGCTCATACCCATCTTCTGCGGCTCCTCGCGCGAGCGTATCGGCGTGCAACCGCTGCTCGATGCTGTGGTGGATTATCTGCCGGCGCCGGTTGATCTCCAACCAACCTTGGGCACCGTTCCCGGCGATAAGGAGCAGGTCATCGAAAGGCCCGACAACCCAGAGGCGCCTTTCTGTGCAGCGGTCTTCAAGATCGTCATGGACCCCCACGTGGGACACTTGACCTGGGTGCGTGTCTTTTCCGGTCAGATGAGAGTCAGCGACACGATCTATAATCCGCGTACCGAGCAGGAGGAGCGCATCGGGCGCATCTATTTCCTGCACGGCAAGGAGCGCGAGCAAGTGGAGCGCATGTTGGCCAGCGACGTAGTGGCGCTGGTCGGCCCCAAAACCGCGGTTACCGGCGACACACTCTGTGATCCCGACCGGCCCATCGTGCTGGAGCGCTTCGAGTTCCCGGATCCGGTCATCTCCGTGGCTCTGAAGCCGCGCTCAAGCGCAGAGCGTGACAAACTGCGTGAAGCGGTGCGGCGTCTTTGCGACGAGGACCCCACCTTGGACCGAGGATATGATCCGGAGACCGAGGAGGAGACACTCTCAGGAATGGGAGAGCTGCACCTGGAGATCGCTGTGGATCGGTTGCGGCGAGAGTTCGGGCTGATACCACAGGTGAGCCCGCCCCAGGTGGCCTACCGGGAGACGATCCGTTGGCCGGCCGAGACTATCACCACCTACAAGAAGCAGAGTGGCGGTCACGGTCACTTCGCCGAGGTCGAGCTGCGCGTTGACCCTCTGGAGCGTGGCGAGGGCATAATCTTTGAGAACGAGGCCTCGGCGGCCGATATACCCACCGACTTCGTGGGGCCGACGGAGCGCGGCGTGCGTGGCGCGTTGGAGAAGGGCATCGTCGCGGGTTACCCGGTCACTGACCTGAAAGTGACATTGTTGGATGGCAAGACCCACGATGTGGACTCGGCCGCTATGGACTTCGAGATCGCCGGGTCTATGGCTGTGCAGGATGCTATCCGCCGAGCAGCGCCAGCTCTGTTGGAGCCTTTGATGTCCCTTGATATAAACATCGATGAGACGAGCGTTGGCGCGGTCGTGGGCGATATCGGGCGAAGGCGCGGAAGCGTGAACGCCATGCACGTGAGGGGCGACATTCGCAATATCGATGGTGAAGTGCCTTTGGCGGAAGCGCGTGGCTACGCCACCGATCTACGCAGTTTGACGCAGGGGCGCGGTACATTCACGTTGGAGTTCGAGCGCTATAACATCGTGCCGGATGACTTGGCCGAGGAGATCATCGAAAGACGACGAGAAGAGGGAAAGCTCGATAAGCGATGGTAAGTTAGGCGGGAGTGGATGGGAGTCGAACCCACCGCGGCTCGCTCTGCGCGACCCGCCACCGATTTTGAAGACCGGGGAAGCCACCGGGCTCCAACCACCCCCGCGAGTGGGTTAAGAATAGCGCAACTGGCTGAATTAGTCAAGTAAGGGCGCAGTGTTTATCACTGTGCCCTTTTTGCATGCAAAATCCCGAGACAATTCACTTGCCTCGGGAGAGATGCCGAAGGTGGGAGTTGAACCCACATGGGCATAAAGCCCACTGCGCCCTGAACGCAGCGCGTCTGCCTGTTCCGCCACTTCGGCTTGTCAATCCCTCAACGGGACGTCATTATTTTACATCAAATCATTCTATTGTCAAGGAGGATTCGGGCCTCAGCACTGAGGCAATTAGTTCGAGTGGTTACATAGCTCAGAGGGGGTGTGCCACCCCCGTGTCTGGGTCGAGTTTACTCTCATTCCCAGATATGGGACGCGGGTGACACACCCGCTTTGAGCACCACGCGAAATCCCAAAGAGCCAAAAGGCTTCTCTAGGAGTTCGAGTGGTTACATAGCTCAGAGGGGGTGTGCCACCCCCGTGTC
>CAZANJ010000067.1:0-10644 GCA_964486415.1 uncultured Anaerolineales bacterium | reverse complement strand
CCACAGAAAGCCTCTGGTGGCCTCTGGAGGGCCTTGGAACCGCTTCGAATCCCCTGGAAACTTTAGACTTGTCAACCTCAGCGTTCAATGTTATAATTTTGGAAGGTTGGGGCGCGTAGCTCAGCCCGGTTAGAGCGCTACACTCACATTGTAGAGGTCAGGGGTTCAAGTCCCTTCGCGCCCACTCCTATTTTTTGTATGTAAGGCTCTTAAGGCCGCGGGCTTATGGAAGGCAGATTGAATGCCCTCTCAATGCCTGCGGCTCTTGTTTTAGTCGCAATTAACAGCACACTCCGAGAAGCCTTTATGTCCACTCCTAAAAATGCCAGGGGGCATGAAATAGACTGGCTTATCAGCAACCTGCGCTGGCTATTGCTGATAAGCGTAGTGCTTGTTCTCATCCTCGATGTTTTCATCAATAAGGGCGGAATCCTACACATCGATTCCATTTTGCCACAGTTGATTCTCTTGGGCGTCGCCGCTTTTTACAATCTCGGCGTCATGCTCTTGCTATCCTACGATGCCCCCCCCTCTCTCATACCAGCGCTGACGCTGTTTTTGGACACAGTCCTCACGACGGGCTTTGTCGTCACGTCAGGCGGTCTGACAAGCTCGCTGATGTTCTTCACCCTGTTCCCCATCCTCACAGCGGCATTGCGATTCCCCTGGGTAGTCAGCCTGATAATTGCCATCGCCGTGATAACCAGCTCTGGGCTGGCCAGCTATTCACTCACCCCACAGGAGAATCAAATTGCGGATCTGGTCCCCTTCGCTGCCACCTCATCGGTCCTGCTGCTGGCCGCTTTGATCGGTGGGCTGGTGGGAGATCGGATGAAACGGGCCATCATGCGCAAGCGCCTGCAGGAGAAAGAAGAGGAGATGCGCAAGCTACACGCCGCTCGTGAGCGCGCGCGTCTGATTTTTGAATTGGCGAGCACTCTCAGCGCGACATTGAACTACAATAAAGTGCTACAGGCTGTGCTCGAAGTGGGCGAGAAGGGGATGCTAGAACTGGGACGGAAAGAATCAGCCCACGTCGGTCTGGTGATGCTTTTCCGGCACAATAGCCTGCGCATCGTGGCCTCGCGCCATCTCCCCCCCCGTGACCGAAAGGCTCGCTTCGAGGGGAAAGATGGCGCCTTGGCCAAGGCTTTGGAGATGGCGGAAGCTGTTATCATCGATAACCCCGGGGAAGACCCAGAACTGAAACGCTTGATCGCGATGCACGGCTGTAAGCAGGCCATCGTCGTACCGCTACGCGCGGGCTTCGAGAACTTCGGAGCGGTGATCTTCGGCAGTCCACAGCCCAACACCTATCAAGAGAACTTGCGCGTCCTACTGGTCGCCATTTGCAATCAGGCCATCGTGGCTCTTCAGAACGCTCAACTCTACCAGAGCTTGAGGGCGGAGAAGGAGCAGATTGTGGAGGTCGAGGAGGATGCACGCAAGAAGCTAGCGCGCGATCTGCACGATGGCCCCACGCAGAGTATCGCCTCCATCGCTATGCGCGTGAACTTCGTGCAGACCCTGCTCAAGAACGGCGGGGATGCCAGGCAATTGAGCCAAGAGTTGAAGCAAATCGAGGATCTGGCACGCCGCACGACGAAGGAAATCCGCCACATGCTCTTCACGCTCCGCCCCCTCATCCTCGAGACGCAGGGCCTGAGAGCGGCTCTGGAGCAATATATCAGCAAACTTTCCGACACCGAGCCAATATCCATTCATCTAGAGGCGCCCCCTAAAGTGGACCGGGTGCTCGACCAGGATGCCCAAGGAGTGATCTTCTACATCATCGAGGAAGCCATCGGCAACGCCCGCAAGCACGCCCAATCTGAAAAAATATGGGTGCGCTTGAAAAATCAGGAAAATTCCTTCATCGCCGAGGTGGAGGATAATGGCGCTGGATTTGACGTGGACGCCGTGCAGCTCAGCTACGACAAACGGGGTAGCCTGGGCTTGGTCAATATGCAAGAACGCGCCGATCTGGTCGGTGGAAGACTGAACATCTCCTCCGCGCCTGGGGAAGGCACGCGCATCAGGCTCATCGTGCCCGTGGACAGGTAGTAAAGGCATTCCGATGCCCGATCTAAGTGCATTTGGCAACGAAGGCTGGCTCTGGTTAGGAGGCTCTCTCCTCCTGGCCGCATTTGCCACGAATGCAGTCAATTTTCTTCTTCGAAGTCCATCAAGCGCCCCGGGAGCCTTCATCACTCGATTGACAAAGCGGCGCTTTTTCCCCTGGCTGCTCCAAAGCTTTCGATTACTCTATTATATCGGTGTGCCCTTCGCCGCGCTCCTCTGGGGGCATGACGCGCTCATCGTGCACTTCCTGGGAATTCAACGCCTCGAAATGCCCAAGGCAGCTGGCGCGACTTTCTCTATCGCCAACTGGCTCGATTGGGCAAGCGACCTGGAATGGGTCGCGGCGCTCGGCGTGGGCGCGTGGCTGCTATTGACGCTGGGATTGTGGACCTACCGTCGCGCTATCCCCGGCTCCGCTTCCAGCGCGCCTGATTCCACATCCTCCCCATCGGCGTGGATCACACTTCGCGAGGCCGCTTACCACGAAATCCACTGGTCATTTTACCGCAACGCTCCCATCGTCGCCTGGGGGCCATATCTGGGCGCGTGGATTGGCCTGGCGCTGGCAGCGGTGGAAGCCATGCTCAATCCATTCTGGTGGGAGCAAATCAGCTCACCCCAGCACGCCCCACGCCAACTATTGCGTGGCGCTCTTGCCATTGTCAGCGGCCTCACCTTCCTCTTAACCCAAAACCTCTGGCTGATGTTGGCCCTGCACTGGGTGATATCCTGGAGCTTGAGTTCGCTCTGGAATCCGGTGCTTTCCTCCGCTTCGACCGATCCTCCTACTGCTTCATCAATGCAATCAGATCCTGCTTGAGGTCCCACAGACGCTGCGTGAGGGATACGTGGTAGATATGGGGATGCAGCAGGCGCCTGACTCCTGGGTCCAGATGGCTCACATCGGCCTGACGGCGTTCACGTATCTGCTGAATGGAGCAGTGAGGATAGACCCGTTCACCCTCGCTAAGCACGTCCACCAGCAAGGGCTCGACCTCCGCGATCTCGTCCTGAGCGAGCGTGCGGTACTTGTTATGCTCCGTCGGATGACGCAGCACAACTTGCTCCATCTCGCGCGGAACCTCATCGTCGAGGCTCAATAGATCCGCCGTGGCCTTTTCTCGTCGGTCGTAGACGCGCCAGACATGTTTGTGGCCGGGATTAGGCGTCTTCGCTGCCGTCTCTGAAATTTTGATCGCCGGTTGCCACTTTCCCCCATCGCGCAAGGCGACCAGCTTGTAGACACCGCCCAGCGCTGGCTCCCCCCAGGAGGTGATAAGCCGCGTGCCCACGCCGTACACCAGGCGCTTGATGAGATGATCGGGATCGATGCCGTAGCGGGGCGCCTCCTCCTTAATCTGAGTGATGATTTGCCAGATGACCAATTCGTCCAAGTTATTGGACAACACAATGAAGGTCTCGGAGAAGCCGGCCTCGTTCAACATCTTGGCGGCCTTGATACTGAGATGAGCCAGGTCTCCCGAATCCAGACGGATGCCCATCGGCTTGTGGCCCTTGCGACGCAGTTCCTCGAAGACCTTGATCGCGTTGGGAATGCCGCTTTCCAGCGTGTCGATAGTGTCAACTAGCAGCAAGCAATCGTCGGGGTAGAGATCGGCATAGGCGCGGAATGCCTCCAACTCTCCTTCCCCCAGCGCCATGAAGACCTGCACCATGCTGTGTGCGTGCGTACCTTTCGGCGCGTAGTCCACGGCGTAGGATGCGCCTACATTGGAGCTGAAGTCAGCGCCGCCGATGAGGGCCGCGCGTGCGCCAGCGTTGGCTCCCTTGTCATGCCCCCTGCGCAACCCAAACTCCAGCAACAACTGCCCACGCCCGCTCTGGTGGATCCGAGCGGCCTTGGTGGCAATGAGCGTCTGGTAGTTGAGATGATTGAGCAACGATGTTTCCAGAATCTGAGCCATCGCCAACGGCCCTTGCACGACTGTCAAGGGGACATTGGGGTGGACGACGCGACCTTCGAGTATGGCTCGCATCGTGATCTCCTCGAAGGAGCCATTCTCGCGCAGCCAGGCCAGAAAATCGTCGTGGAATATGGGCTCTCCACTGCGGCCCCTTTGGCTACGCAGATATTCGATCTCCTCATCGCCGAAGTGAGCTTCCTCCATCCAGTCCAGGAGCCATTCCAGCCCAGCGCCGATGCAATAACCGGCCTTGTGGCCATCATAGTCCGGATAATCGCGGAAGAAGTGATCGAACTGCACCTGTTTCTTGTGAAGGCCATTGCGATAATAGAGTTGGGCCATCGTAAGCTGATACTGATCGGTGAATAAAATCCCCTCAGCAATTTCCTGTTTGGCTCGCTTCATGGTTAGGTGGTGCCTCCTATTGTAGTTTCAAAGGGTTTATCCAGAGAGTGACACTTCAGTTTTTTGACACTCAGCTTCGCGACGTTGTCGCCAAGCATACCAGACCATCTGTAGAAACCGCGCCGAATCCTTCAAGGGGTGGAAGTAACTCTTTTTGCCAGTGTCATAGATAGTGCGGATCTTTACCCAGTCGATGTACATCCTGTGACAAACTGCCTGGATGATGACCTCGACCTCCAGCTCGAAGCCAGTAGTGGTCAGATCGAGTATCTCCAGCAGGCTACGATCATGCAACCGGAATCCACTTTGATTATCATAGATTTGCTGCTCAAGCGCCAGGGAGAGCAACCAGGAGCCAAAAGGGTTTGTGTAACCGCGAGGGAAGGGCATCGCACTGAAGTCACGTTGACCGATGATCAAGTTCCGCCCACCGGCTTCGTAAACCTCCAAGAATTTGGGGATGTCGGCGGGATCGTGTTGCCCATCGGCGTCGAGCGTGACGACCGCTTCGTAGTCGCGCTCCAGTGCCCACTCGAACCCCGTCATCAGTGCCACACCTTTGCCCCGATTCTGGATATGACGCACGACGGTGGCGCCAGCGGCTTGAGCTATCGCGGCCGTCTCATCCTGGGAACCATCGTCCACTACCAGCACCGGCAAATGTGCCCGCGTCGCTTCCACCACCGGGCCGATAAACTCATCCTCATTCCAGGCAGGGATGAGGGCCACTATTGATCCTGAATCCATTGAAATGCTCCGGTTCTCTGTTCTCATTATAATTGACCGACAGATGCAAACAAAAAGACCAAGGGGTTACATACCCACTTGGCCTAAGTACTCTGAAGTAGAGAGCGGGCGACGGGACTCGAACCCGTAACCTTCTCCTTGGCAAGGAGACGTTCCACCAATTGAACTACGCCCGCCTACGATGAGAAAATTATACCACACACCGCCCAAGAGTGCAAGTCAAAATCGAGGCAATGGCGCTTCATTTCAGCCCCTCTCCATCGCTTTACCACAGGCTAATCATGGCGTATAATAACCTGGCGCACGAGGAGCGGATTTTGTGCAAGCAGCATAATAAGGAGGATTCCTGATGGATCTTTTCGAAAAATGTCGGGCCTTCACGGAAGCTAGAGAAGCCCAAGAGACCGGCATCTACCCCTATTTCATTCCCCTGACCGATAGCGAGGGCACCGAGGTTACCGTTGGAGAGCACCGCATGATCATGATCGGCTCCAACAACTACCTGGGTTTGACCACTCATCCCAAGATACGCGAGGCGGCTATCAAGGCTACTGAACGGTATGGCACCAGTTGTACCGGTTCCCGGTTTCTCAATGGCACCCTGGAACTGCACCTGGAGCTGGAGCGACAGCTGGCGGATTTCATCGGCATGGAGGCCGCCCTGGTCTTCTCCACTGGCTATCAGACCAATGTGGGGACCATATCAGCCCTGGTAGGACGTGGCGATTACATCGTCACCGATAAGGAAGACCACGCCAGCATTGTCGACGGCTGCAAGATGGCTTACGGCACGATGCGGCGCTTTGGGCATAACGATATGGAGCACCTTGAGCGTGTTCTATCCCGATTGCCAGAGGACGCGGGTAAGATGGTAGTCGTGGATGGCGTGTTCAGCATGGGCGGCGATATCGCCCCGCTCCCGGAGATGATACCGCTGTGCCAGAAATATGGGGCGCGGTTGATGGTTGATGATGCCCACTCGGTCGGCGTGTTGGGCCAAGGGCGGGGCACATCGGCCTACTTCGGCCTCACCGATGAGGTCGATTTGATCATGGGCACCTTCAGCAAAGCCTTCGCCAGCCTGGGCGGATTCATCGTCGGCGCCGAGGACGTGATCCACTACATCCAGCACCACGCCCGATCACTGATCTTCAGCGCCAGCATACCGCCGGCAAACACCGCGGCCGCTCTGACCGCGCTTGAGGTTATGCGGGAAGAGCCGGAACGCATCGCGCGGGTCAACCAGATCGCCGCTTATATGCAGGAGGAATTCCGCCGTCTGGGATTCAACGTGGGGGAGAGCGAGACGCCCATCATCCCCATCATCATCGGCGACGATGAGCGCACTTTCATGACCTGGAAAGCGCTCTATGACAACGGCGTCTACACCAACCCCGTCATCTCACCGGCGGTGCCGCCGGAGCTTTCACTATTGCGCACCAGCTACATGGCGACTCATACCGATGAACAATTGGAGCGCGTGCTGGCAACCTTCGCCGAGGTGGGGAAAACTCTGGGTCTTATTTGATACCTGCTCGATTGAGGAAATATGGTGGGGGATAAAATTATGGCTAAGTTGGAGGATTGGGAATATGCCGCTGTATGAGTATGAATGTTCAGACTGTGAGGCACGCTTTGATGTCCTGCGCTCGATGTCGAAGGCCGATGAGGCTATCGCTTGCCCGAAATGTGACGGTGAGAACACCCATCGCGCCATCTCGCTATTTTCGGCTATCGGCAGTGAGGGTGTGATTGCGGGGTCGGGGAGTTCGTGCGCCTCTTGCTCGCCGTCGAGTTCGTGCGCCACGTGCGCTCACTCAAGCGCCTAACTGCGCTCCCATTCGCGAATGGCCTCCTGGATGAGCGTTCGCACTTCCGCATCGGAGATATCGGCTGCCGAATCGAAGCCCTGCTGGCCCACGTAAATGCGCAAGTTCCCCCTCAGATCGGTAGTGATGCGAATCTCACGCTCGGCCAGATCAGGCCTGCTCTTCAACTGCCGCTGCACCAATTCCTCTATCTCTTGCACGAAGGGCAGAAGGTCTGACGCGGGTTCGGCAGCATTCCCCGCCGCGATGAGAGGATTTTCCCCTCGCAGTTGCTCCAGAAAAGCGTCCTCGTCGAAGGCGGGGACTTGCGTCGGCTCCTCTGACGCGGGGAGCCAGCCTTCGGCAAAAACCATTATCGCCTGGAGCGCATCGATGGCCTCCTGCCGTGCTTGTGAGTCTGTTATTTCGTCGAGGTGGCGGCGGCGGATCTGGCCTTGCACGAAGACGGAGAGCTTCTCTTCCTCGCGCGACACACGGAGCAACTCATGCTCAATTTGGCCCTCACTTTCGGCAGCGATTGCTTCTTCAACGCCAACATCAGCAGCATCGGGAACGGCGTCGCTATCATCGGCCGGGGAAGCATCGGAGTCCGAAGGCTCTTCGGCGGGAAGTGAGCGGTGCTGAGCTTCCTTCTCCCCCCAGCCTCTGTTGATGTAGCCGATGAGCCAGGTGAGCGTGCCCCCGACGATGGCCGAGATGACCGCGACGACTATCAAGAAGAATTCGGGCGGTAAAGCACCCATAATGTGTTAATGATACCATAACTGGGCTGATATGTCCACGATATTTCGGATGCCAGATTGGTTCAATCTCAGAGACTGAACCAATCTTAATTGAAGGATTGTTGGTGAAATTATGACAC
This sequence comes from uncultured Anaerolineales bacterium, assembly GCA_964486415.1. GTDB lineage: Bacteria > Chloroflexota > Anaerolineae > B4-G1 > B4-G1 > CAZANJ01. The sequence continues at coordinate 2,794 of CAZANJ010000067.1, read as the reverse complement.
CCATTTTCCCATTTACCGCTATCGTCGGTCAGAAGCGCATGAAGCGTGCTCTGATCTTGAACGCCGTCTATCCCCAGATCGGCGGCGTGCTCATCCGGGGCGAACGCGGCACGGCGAAATCGACCGCCGCCCGCGCGCTGGCCGCGCTGCTGCCAGAGATCGACGTCATCGCCGATTGCCCCTTCAGTTGTGACCCGGATCGACCGGAGAGTTGGTGTACCGCTTGCCTTGAGCGTCACGGTAACGGGAATGCCCCGCCCCGCCTGCGACGCCGCACCCGCTTCGTCGATCTGCCCGTCAGCGCGACCGAGGATCGCGTCGTGGGCACGCTTGATATAGAACGTGCCATCCAGGAAGGCGAGCGCCACTTCGAGCCGGGTGTACTCGCCGCGGCCAACCGGGGCGTGCTCTACGTGGACGAGGTCAACCTGCTGGACGATCACGTGGTGGACCTGCTGCTCGACGCGGCGGCGATGGGCGTCAATGTCGTGGAGCGGGAGGGCATCTCCTTCAGCCACCCGGCCCGCTTCATCCTCATCGGCACGATGAACCCGGAGGAGGGCAACCTGCGCCCCCAGCTTCTCGACCGTTTCGCGCTCTGCGTGGACATTCGGGGCATTCCCGATCCTGCCGCCCGGATGTTGATCATGGAGCGCAATCTGGCCTACGAATCCGACCCCGACGGATTTTGCGCGGAATGGGCGCCCAGGGAGGAAGCCCTCTCGCGGGAGATCGCCCAGGCCCGCCGACGCCTGCCCCAGGTGCGACATTCCCGCGCCGATCTGGCGAGCATCGCGACGCTGATGAGCGAGATGGGCGTCGACGGTCACCGCGCCGATCTGGTGGTGCTCAAGGCCGCCCGCACCCACGCCGCCTTCGAGGGACGCACGCGCCTGACCGATGAGGACATCCTGCTGGCCGCCGAGCTGGCGCTACCCCATCGACTGCGACGCCATCCCCTCCAAGAATCGGAAGTCACGCTGGGCGATCTCGCCGAGCAGTTGAGCGAAGCCCGCGCTCAATCTTCCGCCAGCGCCCGCCAGGAGGAGCGCGAAGAGCGCTTGGAGGTAGCGGGTAAAAAAAAAGTAGCCGCCTCGGGGCAGCGAGAGCCGGGCGAGGATGACCCATCCGCCAAACAAGCCCGCCCGATGCAGGCTCCGGCGCCCCAGCCCATCCCCCAATGGCCGTCGGAGGGGCGCTGGTGGGAGGGCGGCGAGCAGGTCGAGGCGGGGGAGGCATTTTCCCCGCGCCGCTTGGACACTCCCCTCGACCGGTTGACGCGCTCCAGCGGGGGGCGCCGCAGCCAGACGCGCACCGACCGGAAGCGTGGACGTTACATCCAATCCCGACCCTCGCCGGGCAACGCCGGGGATTTGGCCTTCGACGCCACATTGCGCGCCGCCGCCCCATATCAAAAGGAGCGAAAGGAGCGTCGGGATGAAAATGGCCCGGCCCTGGCGCTGCGCTCAGAGGACTACCAGCGCAAAGTGCGCGTGACCCGAGCCGCCAACCTGGTGCTCTTCGTCGTGGACGCCTCCTGGTCGATGGCGGTGGCCGAGCGCATGGAGGCGACTAAGGGAACTGTCATGTCGCTGCTGACCGATGCCTACCAGCGGCGCGATCACGTGGGCGTGGTCGTCTTCCAGAAAAACAGGGCCAGTCTGGTGCTGACGCCGACCAACAGCGTGGAGCTGGCGCGGCGAGCCTTGATCGACATCCCCGTCGGCGGGAAGACGCCGCTCTCATCCGGGCTACAGATGGCCTACGAGGTCATCACCCGCGAACTGCGGCGCCACCCCGACCTGATGCCGCTGATGGTGCTCTTGACCGACGGCGCGGGAAATGTCTCGACGACCAACCTGCCGCCCCAGGAGGAGGCCTACCGCGTCGCGGAAATGTTCCCCATCGCCGATATTCGCTCAATAGTGATCAATATGGAGACTGCGGCCTTCGACCAAGGGCTGGCCCAGGCGCTGGCCCATCACCTAGAAGGCCCGTGTTACACTCTGGCCGAACTGAAAGCGGAGTCGCTCTTGCGCACAGTGCGGGAGGAATTGGCGGAGTAACCATCGGGCTAGACCCGAAATTGAAACGAGGAGTTCTACAATGAACAAAAACTACACTTTTACACTGGCCTTGCTGACTTTGTTGACCGTGCTATCCTTGGCCATCAACGGGGTGGTCATCTTCGGTATGCTGAAAATGCAGCGTCTGGCCTTGCAAGCGATAGCCGATACTCGCGCTCTCGTCAACGACATCGGCGACGACGCTTTCACCTACACCATCGAGGTGGATCAGGAAATCCCCATCGCGGCCAACGTCCCCTTCCACGAGGAGCTGACCATCCCCATCAACACCACCATTCCCGTAAACACCACCGTCGTGGTGCCCATCGATCTGGGCGTCACGACTTACAACATCGATGTGCCCATCAGCACCGTCCTGCCAGTGGATCTGGATGTCGCGGTGCCGATCAGCGAAAGCGTGAATGTTGTAACGACTGTGCCGCTGAGGATGGACGTGCCGATAGAGATCCCCCTCTCCGAGACGCCGCTGGAGGGCTACCTGGAGGAGTTGGACGCGGCGTTGGCCGAGATAGAGACGAAACTGGAGCGACCGTTCAGGCAATGACGAAAAGGGATAATTGAGGCCACCGGGATTCCGGCGTTACAATCTACATTTCGAGGAAAGAAACCAGGTTCTGCCGCTGCGCTTGGGGGAACCTGGTTTCTCGTCTGTCACGGGATTTGGAAATAAATAACCTACTTGCGCCGCTTCCGCCGGATTTGGCAAT
>CAZANJ010000066.1:0-10690 GCA_964486415.1 uncultured Anaerolineales bacterium | reverse complement strand
ACAATGGCAGCACGCTACTTCGATAAAGCGTTCCTTTGGCGCTTTTTCAGAGAGGAGTTAGAACAAATGCGAGAGGCAACGTTCATAGAGGATTGGATCGAAGAAGGTGTACAACAAGGCAAGCAAATAGGTATACAACAAGGCAAACAAATAGGCAAGCAAATAGGCATACAAAAGGGTAGGCAACAAGGCATACAGGAGGGCATATATCAAGGGCAGCGAGAAGGATCGCGACAAGCCCATCGTGAAAACATCCTGCAAGTCTTAAAAGCACGTTTCAACCTCCCCCGACCAGAGATCGTTTCCCTTGATAACCAGCTAAAAGATGTCGAGGATCTCGACACCCTCAAGAAGTTATTCAGCCACGCGCTGCGGGACATCACAGCCGCTGACTTCAACGCCAGGTTAGAGGAAATAGTGAACTGATTGCACAATCGCTGCCCACTGGCTGACTCAACATCTTGCACATTGAAGTTTTACAATAGAAAACACCTTCAGGGGAGCCCGGAGGAGCCGGGCTGAGAGGGCACTATGACCTATTTACGGTCACCGGCGCCGACCCTCGGAACCTGATCTGGGTAATGCCAGCGGAGGAAGGCCCTTGGTTTACGATGTAGCCGCCTCGCTGATTGGGGCGGCTTTTTTCTTGACTCTTTGAGGTGATGATGCGCATTGTAATTTTCGCCAATGGAACATTTTCCAAAGCACAGTGGATGCACAATTTGTTACGTCCAGATGATGTAATCATCGCCGCCGACGGCGGGACAGAACATGCCTTGACCATCGGCGTGACGCCACACTATGTCATCGGTGATCTGGATTCGCTCACACAGGAACAGCGGCAGGAAGTAGAGACCGCTGGCGCGGAAATCATCAGCTTCCCACCCCGCAAGGATGAAACCGATCTGGAGCTGGCCCTCCTCCATGCCGAACAAGAAGGCGCGACCGAAATTATCATCCTCGCGGCGCTGGGTGGACGGCTTGACCAGACCATCGCCAATGTGTTGCTGCTGACCCTCCCCGAATTGCGCGAGATCGATGTGCGCATCATCGCAGGCAACCAGACTGCCTTTCTGATCCAGGACGAAGCGCTCATCGAGGGCCACCCCGACGATACCATCTCCCTCATCCCCCTGGGCGGCGACGCCTTGGGCGTGACCGCCGAGGGCGTGGAATGGGCGCTGCATGATGCCACCTTGCGCTTCGGGCCGGCGCGCGGCGTGAGCAACGTGTTGACACAAGAGCAAGCCTATGTAAGTGTGCGGGAGGGGCTGCTCTTATGCGTAGTGACAAATTCGGTTTGAAGCTCCGCACATTTGCAGAAAGGAGGGAAAAATGGAACGTATGATCCTGTTCGCCTTGATCAGTTTGTTGGTATTAGCCAGCTGTGGGCCTGGCCCCACACCAGCCGAGGAGCCAACATCGACTTTACCGCCCGAAACCGGCAACCTGCGGCTGATGACCCACGACAGCTTCGACATCAGCGAGGAGATCATCAAAGCCTTCGAGGCGCAGTACAACGCCAAAGTCGAAATCCTCCAAGCCGGCGATGCCGGAGTGGTGCTCAACCAGGCCATTCTCAGCAAGGACAACCCGATGGCCGACGTGCTCTACGGCGTGGACAACACGCTCCTCAGTCGGGCGCTGGAAGCCGACATCTTCATGTCCTACGAATCGCCGCTGCTGGATCAGATACCCGATCGACTGGAGCTCGACGAGCAACGTCGCGCCTTGCCGGTGGACTATGGCAACGTCTGCCTTAACTATGACAAGGGCTGGTTTGCGGAACGAGGAATCGCGCCGCCGACCAGTCTGGAGGATCTGACGAAGCCCGAATACGAGAGCCTGACCGCGGTGGAGAATCCAGCCACCTCGTCACCGGGGCTGGCATTTATGCTGGCCACCATCGGCCACTTCGGCGAGAGCGGCGACTACACCTGGCTCGACTACTGGGCCGATCTGAGGAACAACAACGTGCTGGTGACCGAGGGCTGGGAGGATGCCTACTGGAGCCAGTTCACCTACGGCTCCGGCGGCGAGGGCGACCGCCCCATCGTCGTCAGCTACGCCAGCAGTCCGCCGGTAGAGGTTCATTTCGCGGAGGAGCCCTTCGAGGAAGCACCCACGGCGGCAGTCGTCGGCGATGGAAGCTGCTTCCGCCAGATCGAGTTCGTCGGCATACTCAAAGGCACGCAGAACCTTGAACTGGCCAAAGCATGGGTGGACTTCATGCTCAGCGCGACGTTTCAGGAGGAGATCCCGCTGCATATGTTCATGTTCCCGGCCAACGAGAACGCGGCGCTGCCCGAAGTCTTCGCCGAGTTCGCCGTCATCCCCGAAAATCCCGCCGATGTGCCCTTTGACACCATCGAGACCAGCCGCGAAGCCTGGGTAGAAGTGTGGACCGATACCGTGCTGCGGTGAGACGGCACAGTACAGCAGGAGGCAGGAGGCAGGATGTAGGGCGCCTGATATTTCTTGCTTCTTGCCTCCTGCCAATTGTCTTCCTGCTCCTCTTCTACTTCTACCCGCTCGGCTCAATCCTTTCCCTTTCATTCGCGCCGGAGGGACGATTCAGCCTGACCGCGCTGGGGAAGATTTTCCACGAGCCACACTATTTGCAGACGCTCTGGTTCACCACCTGGCAGGCGGCGCTCTCCACGCTGCTGACGGTGACGCTAGCGCTGCCAGGAGCTTACGTCTTCGCCCGCTATGACTTTCCCAGCAAGTCTTTAGTCCAGGCCCTGACGACTGTCCCATTTGTGCTGCCGACCATCGTCGTGGCTTTGGCCTTCACCGCTCTGATTGGGCCGCGCGGACTTTTCAACCTGGCTCTGATGAAGCTCCTCAATCTCAATCAGGCGCCGCTCGACCTCCAGCACACGCTGGGTGTAATCCTGCTGGCCCACGTTTTCTACAATTACACGCTGGTACTGCGTATCGTGGGAACCTATTGGGCCAACCTCGACCCCAGCGTGGAGGAGGCCGCCCGTATGCTGGGCGCGAGCCGCTGGCGTGCATTCCGCGAGGTGACGTTGCCCCTCTTAATCCCGGCCATCGGCGCGGCCGCGCTGCTGGTCTTCATCTTCTGTTTCACCAGCTTCGGCGTCGTCCTCGTGCTCGGCGGGCCGCGCTTCGCCACGTTGGAGGTGGCGATCTACCGCCAGACGGTCCATTACCTCAACCTGCCGCTGGCCGCGACACTCTCCGTGATCCAGATACTGTTCACCTTCGGACTGATGGCAGCCTACACGCAGCTCCAGTCGAGCGCTTCGCTGCCGATGGAATTGCGCTCGCGGGAGACTGTGCAGCGCCAACCACAAAGCTGGCGCGAATGGCTCATCGTCGGCCTCAACATCGGTCTGATGCTGGCGCTACTGGTGACGCCGCTGGCAGCGCTGGTGGAGCGTTCGCTGACACTTCCCACCGAGGGCGGGGGCCTCTCCCTGGCATTCTACCGCCGCTTGTTCGAGAATCCGCGCGGTTCGGCCTTCTACGTGCCGCCGGTGGCCGCCGTGCGCAACTCGGTCACCTTCGCGCTGGCGACGACGGCGCTCTCGGTGATCCTGGGGCTGATGGCTGCCTGGGCACTGAACGACTCAAGCTCCGCTCGCAGCCACCGAGGACAAAGGCGCTGGCTACAACGCCTGCTCGATCCCATCCTGATGTTGCCCCTGGGCACCTCGGCGGTCACGCTGGGCCTGGGATACATCGTCGCGCTGGACGAGCCACCGCTCAACTTACGCACGTCGCCGCTGCTGGTGATCCTGGCCCACACGCTGGTGGCGCTGCCCTTCGTCGTGCGCAGCGTCCTGCCGGCCCTGCGCTCCATCCAGCCACAGTTGCGCGAGGCGGCAGCCATAATGGGCGCGAATCCCTGGCGCGTCTGGCGCGAGGTCGATCTGCCGATTGTGATGCGGGCCGTGCTGGTAGGAGCCGTATTCGCCTTCACTATCTCGATGGGCGAATTCGGCGCCACCAGCCTGATCGCCCGCCCGGAGCGCCCCACGATGCCCGTCGCCATCTACCGCTTCCTGGGCCGCCCCGGCGCGACCAACTACGGTCAAGCGCTGGCTATCTCCACGCTGCTGATGTTAGTCTGCACGCTGGGCTTCCTGGCCATCGAGCGCTTCCGCGTGGGCGAAGCGGGAGAATTTTGAAAATATGCACTTACTCGAACTCCATAACCTCCACAAATCCTACCCCGACGGGTGGACGCTGACCGACGTCAGCTTCAGCGTCGAGGAAGGCTCGATACACGCGCTGCTCGGCCCCTCCGGCTGCGGCAAGACGACGCTGCTGCGCCTCATCGCCGGCCTGGAGACGCCCGACGGCGGCCAATTGCTGCTCAAGGGTCAAGATGTGACTCACACGCCCCCGCACCGGCGCGGATTCGGGCTGATGTTCCAGGAATACGCACTCTTCCCGCACAAGGACGTCTTCGGCAACGTGGCCTTCGGGCTGCGCATGCAGGGAATGGAGCGCGAGGTCATCGCCGAGAGAGTGACGGAAGCGCTGGAACTGGTCGGGCTGGAGGGTTTCGAGCGCCGCGACGTGAGCCAGCTTTCGGGCGGGGAACGGCAGCGGGTAGCGTTGGCACGTAGCCTGGCCCCACAGCCGCGCCTGCTGATGCTCGATGAGCCGCTGGGGGCGCTGGATCGGGCGCTGCGCGAGCGCTTGATGGATGAACTGCCCCACATCCTCCACCGCGCCGGCGTGACCGCCATCACCGTCACCCACGATCAGGAGGAGGCCTTCGCTATCGCCGACCACGTAGTGCTGATGCACGAAGGTCACGTGGTGCAGATCGGCGCGCCGGAGGAGGTTTACCGGCGACCGGCCTCCGCATGGGCCGCGCGATTCCTGGGATTGACTAACCTGCTCGAAGCGGAAATCGTGGAGGATGGAGTGGAAACGCCACTGGGCCGATTAAAGCTACAACTCGATCAGTCTGCAACCCGCAACCTGCAACCTGCAACCTGCAACTTGCTCCTGATACGACCGGAGGCGGCGCGGCTGGGCGAGGAGGGACCCAACCATCTGCGAGTCGTCGTCGAAACCTGCTCTTTCCGCGGCGAATACTGCCAGGCGGTAGTTCGTCACGCCAGTGGGGTTGAGTTGACGTTTAATTTTACCGTCAATCTCGACCTGCCCACTCCGGGCGAGGAAATCGATCTCTCCCTCGATCCAAGGGCGCTGACTCTATTGACCGAGAGACCTCTACTTTCTGGAAAATAGGCGCGACAGCCACGAGCGTCGACGTTGACCCTCGGACGGACTGGGAGGCATTTCGCAGGGCTCCGCGCTCATCTTGCCCAGCCGAGCCAATGTGTCCAGCGGTGCAAAGACCACCAACCGGTCGTTGGCCTGTAGCGCGAGTGCAGGGTCCGGTCGTCGGTCGAGATGCTCCCCCCTCTGATGAAGCAGAATCGACAAGGCCAGTTCCTCCTCAATCTGCTCAATGGAGCAGCCCTCCAAAACCGAGCCAAGCTTCACCGTGGTCATAGCCACCATCAGCTCATCCTCCTCGTCCACGTAGAATGAGTGATCGATGGGAGCCTGGGTGGCGGCGGCGGCAAAGCTGGGGGCGGCCAACGCGGTTGTGCTGAAGGCGGTGTGGATGCCAAAACCGTGCTGCACCTTCTCCGCCAACTGGGCCTCGAACATCCGCATTACGACTTTGATCTGAGGATTGAGCTCGCGGGCATTGAGCGCGATGGCCAAGTTCGCCAAATCGTTCTCAGTGCAGATGACAATAGCAGAAGCCTCGCGCACGCGGGCCTGCTCCAGCATTTCCTCCTGGCGAGCGTCCCCCATCAGCACCGGAGCTCCCATCTGACCGATCTCCTCCAGGAAAGGATCCTCGGCGTCGTTCTCGATGCCGATGACCTCCTCGTCGAGGCGGATCAATTCCTTGACCACCCGATAACCAATCCGTCCCAGGCCACAGACTATTATATGGTTATTGTAAGTCGAAGCGACGGCCACTTGCCAGGCCTCCTTTCGCTCGCGGCGGTTGAACAGTGCTACCCCAAAGCGCAGCACGCCATCGGCTACGATGGCCAATCCTACGAAGGGCAGGACAATGAACAGAATTTGCAGCCCCAATGCCTTGGGGAGCGGTAGAAGAGTCTCCAGGAAGATGAGTTTGAAAGTGGCGTGCAGTGCTTCGGCCCAACTGAGGCTCTGCCCAGTTTCGGGGTGCAGATAGGACAATCGCATAGCCAGCGTCCCACCGCATAAGAGGATTGCAAAGGCGAGCAGGGAGAATCGGAACTGGCGGATCAAGACGCGCGTGTCACGCCACAGGGCGCGCAGGTAACGGGCCGGCCTATGGAGATGGTTAGGTTCCAGGTTCATTACAGGGGCACCTGGAGCGCCAGCCGACGCACGCCGTCGCTTTCACGCTCCGTGATGTGCAGCACCAGCACGCTGACATCGTCGCGGGGGCGGCCATCATCCAGCGCCAACGCCCGCTCCAGCAGACCATCTGCCATCCGCTGCGCATCGGTGCCATTCTCAGCCATCAGCTCTCGCACTGCCGCCGGCACGTCGAAGACGGGACAGGATCGCGCTCCGGCCAATTCCAGGCCATCGGTGTAGACCACGACCATCATGCCCGCCGCCAGGGATAGCTCGGTGATCTGGGGCTTGGTATCGCGTCGCACGCCGACCGGCTCGGAGGGCTCGTCGATCAAGTACAGGTCGCTTTCGGGCTTGACGACGATGATGGGACAATTGCTGTTGCGCGAGAGCACGAGCGTGTCGGTGATCAAATCCACGGAGAGGATGTTGAGCGTGGCCGAAACCCGGCCGCCCCTGTAGGTGTAGAGATAATCGTGGGCCGCGCGGGCCGCCGCGCCATCGCGCACCCCCTCCGCCAGCTCAGAGACGGCCTTGCGGGCCACGATGTTGCTGATGGCCTTGGCCGCTCGCCCGGAGCGCTGTCCATCCACCAGCACGAAGGAGAAGCCACCTTGAGGCCGCTCGATCATCTCCAGCGTGTCGCCGCTTTCGCGGGTGGCCCACTTGCCTATCTTCGCAACAGCTACTTCAATTTTCATCTGGTCTTGTCCACTGTGTCTAGATTGGTTCAATCTTTGAGATTGAACCAATCTGCCGAATTATCACACCACACACCGACAGCCACACTCAAGTTCAATTGTCACCGGAGACACCTGTCGGGTGACACGATCTTCCCGCATATGTAAAACCAACAGCGTGTGCGGGTCGAAGACTATGACGTCCTTGACCCCCTGCAACAGATAAAAGCGCGGGCCGATCTCCAGGTCTTTGGCTTCGTAGCCTGGGCTGACCACTTCAATCACGGCCTCCGGCACCAGCGTAATCGCTTCGTCCAGTTCGTCCGGCTCGCGACAGAAAATGGAGATGTCCGGACGTTTGAGCGAACCGTCTGGGAAATGGATATAAACATCGCTGAGATGCATGCAGTTGCACTCACCCTCCAGATCAACTCCCTGAGATTGACGCTCTATGGAGGCACGAATACGGTCGACTGCTTGCTGATGCCTACGGGCCGGATAAGCTTCCCAGAGAGGTAACCCGCCCACAATTTCTAATCGCACACCGGCCTCATCGGCCCGTTCCAACAATGCAATCTGAGCAGATTTGTTCATAGCTCTTCCTTTTGTGACTACTCAGACCATAGTTACACAGAGTGCACAGAGCCCTTCACAGAGATACACAGAGAGAAAATTTAATTTCCTTTTCCGTTCTCTGCGAATCTCTGTGTCTTCTCAGTGCCTCTTTGTGTCCAAATTAGACTGTCTGAGCAGTTACTTCCTTTTTTCAATAACCAGATTGGTTCAATCTCTGAGATTGAACTAATCTCTTTATGACATTATCGGGCGCTTATTCGGCATGCCCGGTCGGCGCGGATATTTCTCCGGCGTCGCGGCCACTTTATCAACCACCACCAGATAGCGCGTCTCGGCCAGCCCGCGTAATTCCACCGGAGCCAGTCGCTGCACCCGACCGCCCAGCGTCGCGATGGCATTTTCCGCTTTATGCACCTCGGCGGGCGCCCCCTCACCCTTCTGGGCCAAAATCGCGCCTCCCACTCGCACCAGCGGCAACAGATACTCCACCAGAGTCGGCATTTCTGCCACCGCCCGCGCCACCGCCCAATCATATTGCTCGCGGTGGGCCGGATCCTGCCCCAGCTCCTCCGACCGCGCGTGGATCGCCCGGACGTTGTTCATCTGCAATTCCCGCGTGAGGTGTTCCAGGAATCCCACCTTCTTGCCCGTGGCCTCCAGCAGCGTCAGGCGCATTCCCGGACAGACAATTTTGAGCGGCAAACCGGGGTATCCCGCGCCCGTGCCCACATCGATCACTTGCGCCCCGGCGTCCAGTTCATTCCGAGGCAATGCCTTGAGACAGGAGAGCGAATCGAGAAAATGACGCACCAGCACACCTTCCCGATCGGTGATGGCGGTCAGGTTGAAGCGCTGATTCCAGGCCATCAGCTCCCGATAGCAGATCTCGAAAGCAGCCAGGTGACGTTCCGTAAGCGCGACGCCCAGCTCGCGGGCTCCTTTGATCAAGGATTCCATACTTCGCCTCTCCCGTGCCTGAAAATTAGCCCAGTCGGACGAAGAGCGAACATAACTGCTCACCCTCTGTTCAACGCGGGTTTGCAACCCGCGCTTTTGGCGCAGCCAAAGCCATCTGACCTGCTTTTCGGCCTCTTCGACACGGATAGAGCCGCCGGGTCACAAACCCGGCGAGAGCAGGCTGAGTAGTCACGAGTGAACATTTTATGGCGTTGAAGCCTCCTCTGAGGTTGAACTTGTCGGCGGCTCATATCCCAGGCCGTAGTGATATGCGGCGCGGCGCGGTTGATACTCGCTGACGAAGGTATCGTGATAGAGCAATTCTTCATCCGCGTCGTAGACATACCGCTCAATGGTGGCCGTCACTCCATTCACCGCCGATTGCCACTTGGTCACCGTCCCCGGGGCCAATTCCTCGTCCAGTTGATAGATGGGCGGGCCGGGCTGGACCCTGTCGCTCTCGACCGGCCCCTCCTTCTCCACCGTGCGCCCGTCATCGGTGGAGTAGAAGCGGAAGATCAGACGATGGGCCGCTTCTTGTATCTCCGCCTCGATCAGCAGAGGGTCGGGCCGGTCATTGACAAATTTGAAATCCACGTGCGGGGAGTAGACGGTGGCGTCCATCCCCAAGCCCGCGCCCATCAACTCGTAATAGCCGACGCGGTAAGTGTGATACCAGCGCTCGGTGATGGGGTAACCGCCCCAGAAAGCGGCGCGGAAGGCCGTGGTGGAAACCTGGCAAATTCCTCCGCCCGTCTCGACGGCCAGTTGCTCGCCGCTGGTGACGAAGGATTCTTGATACCCCTCCTCGACGCTGACCTCGCCCAGGTAGTGGTTGAAGGAGAAGGTCTCCCCCGGATCGATGATCAGCCCATCGAACTTGCTCGCCGCCAGCCGGATGTTGTGATCGCGCCCGGTGGGAGAGCCGATGAAGTAGGAATCGCCCTCGGCCACCAACTCGACGATGCCCAGTTCCTCGGCGCTAGCGCTGTCCGGGTAGCGCGGGGGGATACTCTCTACGACCAGGGCCACGTGGTGATTACCGGCATTCAGTTCCTCCACGATCCGCGAAGCGCTCGCTTGCACATCGAGCCGCCGCCCATCCTGACTGGGCTCGACGACCTCCAACTCCTCCGCCCAATCGTCGAATTGGAAGGTAGCGTCCTGCGGCTCCGCCTCCAGGGCGGGGGCCAACTTCTCCAGGTAGGTCCACAGGGCCCTCTCGTCCAAGGTGGCGTGCAGCACGCCGTTATCCGCCCGCACGGCCAACATTCCAGCCAGGTGCTCCGGCGGGATCCTCCAGGGGCCGGAGTCGCCCTCGCGCGGCTGGGCCAGCATGAGCGTGAGGGGATCGCTCAGGATGGCCTCGGCCTCGGCGCGGGCGGTATCGGCGTCAGTGATCTCCGGCAGAATCCCCTCGACGACCAGCGTCGCCTCGGATGGCTCCAGGCTGGTCACCGCTTCGGATACAGGTCCCAGGCTGTCCTCCACGTTCATCCGGCGTCCGGGGCGAGCGGGCTTGACCAAGATGGATGTGTCCTCATTGATGGTGAGGCTGGCGTCCGTGGGTTCCAGCTTCACCTGCTCGGCCATCGCCTCCAGGTAGAGGCGCGTCACCGCTTCGTCGTAGATAAAGATGGGGGATAAGTCGACCGGATAGATCAGCAGCCAGAAATGGTTCATCAGATTGCGCGGCCAGGACTCGTCCCGGCCCAGGTGGTAGGCCGGCGCCAGCGTGGCCTGCGGATCGATGCGCAGGCCCAGTTCGATGCTGCGGACGGCCCAGGAGCGATCCGGGCCGTGTATCGTCACCAGCAACTCATCGAGGCCCAGGTTTTTCTCCAGCGCGGACGGTGCTTTTGCAAGTCCCATCCCGCCCACGTCGATGCCCCACACCGACACGCCCGGATAGATGCGGTCGGCGTGATAAAGTTCAAAGGCCAGCACCGATCCGAGCAATCCGATCAGGAATAAGATGGTCAAAAAGCGAAATAGGCGCCCGATAATCATTTGTAAAACTATACCTGAAGCTGGGTAAACAGGCAAGTGAGATGAGAATGGGGAAATCGTAGCGGTTCTAAGGCCCTCCAGAGGCCACCAGAGGCTTTCTGTGG
>CAZANJ010000065.1:5156-10729 GCA_964486415.1 uncultured Anaerolineales bacterium | reverse complement strand
CTAGTCTTCAGAATGCTCGCCCCAGAACTCCTCCGGCAAATGATCACGCACCCAAACAACAGCTTCCAGGCGAGAGGCAACGTTCAGCTTGCTCAAAATATTCGTGATATGATATTCCACTGTTTTAGTCGTCACCTCCAGTTTATCTGCAATAGCAGCGTTATCCAAACCGCTCCCCAGCAACCTCAGCAATTCTCTCTCGCGCTCGGTCAAACGATTCCAGCGATCGCCGACCTCTTCGCGCCAGCGGCGCGCCCGCACAAACTGCTCCCCACTAAAAGTGCTCTCTCCTTTGTAAACATGACGTATCGCATCCACAAGTTTGGCCGAGGCTTCTTCCTTAGTGACGAAGCCCTTAACTCCAGCCGCCATCATCTCGACCAAATAAGCATCTCGATCATGAGCCGTCAGCACCAAGGTAGTTGTATCTGGGCTATGGGTACGCACCCAGGCCTCCAGTTCCGCTGGTCGTGGGCCGGGCATAACTACATCTAGCAGCAATATATCTGGATGAAACTTTTGTATCAGTTCTTGTGCTTGGAGACCATTCTCAGCTTCACCCACAACCTCAATATCCGGCGCTTCGTCTAAAACAGCACGAATCCCCGCACGCATCATAGGATGATCATCAGCTAATAATACACGGATAGACACGTTTTTCCCTCCTCTGCCAACATATCCGTACAACCACCTAGCAAGCAAAAAGGGTATAAAGAAAGCATAACTTCACTGAAATCAAGGGCAAAATAGACAGTTCAATGCACATATAGGCTGTTGAGGAAATCAAAGTTATGCCCCCTCATAATTTGCATTTGCTAAACACTTGCCCCTTTTCCTTCCACTAAGCAAGTATCAAAAATTGCTCAGTTCAACATCGTGTCTTAATCGGCTTGATACGAGCACTGGAGGAATTTCAATAGGGGCTGAGAATCAAATAACTTCACCCCTACTACGAGGTGGTACACGAAACACACCAAGCCCGTGTTACTCACATATGGAGCAACAACAGCCCGGAGAAACGATATCGATTCAGAATGCACCAACCGCAAAGGCAACCAGCACCGATGCGTCCCGCCAGCATACTATGTGGAGAAGATAGAGGGGGGAATCATTTTCCCTCAACTCACTAAAGGAGAAGAAAGCCGATAGCTTGGCAGTGAGTGAAACAAATAACTTACTACCCCGCCATAAGGGACTTTTGGATCCATTGGCCCCTATGTCAAGATGCCATAGATCCGGGGGAAAGAGATTACAGTGATATTACAAGATCACCGAATAGAAATCACAGCATACAAGCACAGCCCAACTCCAAAAAATTTCGAACCATTCCCCATAATTATTATTGTAACATATCGGAATAGCAATAGGAAATTGGTACTACACTCGACGCCGCTCCATGCTCCTAAAGAAAAAGATCAAGAGACAGGCAAATCGAAACTAACCTTTGTCCCCCGCCCCAAGCCGCTATCAACTTGTATCTGCCCTCCGAGCATCTCCACGCGTTCCCGCATTGTCGTCAAACCCAGGCGTTCTGCCTCCGCCGAAGCAAGAGCATCGGTAAGATCAAAGCCATCACCGTCATCTTCGACCGAGACATGAATACTTTCATCCTCTACATCCACATTGATTTGAACGCTACTAGCGTGGCTATACTCCTGCGCATTGTTAAGTAGTTCTTGAATAATGCGAAAGGCCGTAACCTCCTTATGAGACGCTAGCCGCTTTTCCTTACCAGTCACCGTCAAATTAGTACGAACGCCGCTGTTATCAGAAAAACTTTCCACATAACGTCGAAGCGTTGGAACCAACCCCAGGTCATCCAGCATCATAGGGCGCAAATTCAAAATAAATCCCTTAACCTTCTGGAATGTCGACCCCACTGCATTCTTCAAATTCGTCAACTCTCCACGCGCTCGGTCAGGGTCAGAGTCCATCAAACGCTCACAAATTTCAGCTTGAAGTACCAAATTAGTCAAAGACTGGGCTGGGCCGTCGTGCATCTGCCTGCTAAGGCGCCGACGCTCCCGTTCCTGCGCTTCGATGATCCGCACAATCAAAGGCTGTGCAGCCTCTCCGCCTTCACCTTCCCCTTCTCCATGCTCATCAACCTGCTCCTCAAACTCTAAAATACTGCGAAGCAGGTCAAGATACTCCGTCAAATTACGCTGATCACTCTGTAGTTTCTCCAACTGTCCGCGCATCATAAAAAGACGCTGGCGCGTCTCCAACACCGCCGCGTAGCTATCTTGAAGATCGCTGCGCGAGACAGTCTCAACATTTGCCTCAACCTGCCGCAACCGATTAGTTGCCTGCGTGTTACGCTGAGCCATACGCTCCACTTCAGCGGTCGTCTGTTGTATAAGCAGGTCTATTTCCTTTAACCCCTGTTGCTTCTGCTCATACTCTTTCCTACACCTTTCCAGAAATTGCTCCAGCGAATTAGCATCGGTTTCGGTTGAAACAGCCATGTCATTCCTCCCTCCCACTCAAAACATCGCCCTCCGTGTCCAGCTCTCTCTGTTTACGTAAAGGCACCCAGCCACGACGAAGAGCATACACCGCCGCCTCAGTTCGCCCTGCCACTCCGAGCTTTTTCAATACAGAGCTCATATGATTCTTAACTGTCTGATTACTGATCCCCAGATGGTAGGCGATCTTTCTATTGCTCAGACCTTGGACAACTAGCTCCAAAATTTCCATTTCACGCGACGTAAGCGGTGAAAGGTATTGTTCCTCCTCCTCAAAAACTCCGCCGCCGAAGCGCCGGAACTTCTCCAAGAGCCAATCGCCAATTGCATCCTCGTCAAAAACGGCCTCATCGACAACGTACCAACCCTGATTCACTTGCCTAATGACGCGCATCAAGCGCTGTGGCTCAACATCCTTGGAATGATAGGCCGAGGCACCAGCCTGAATCGCATGATAAACTTGCTCTTCGTCATCATAGGCCGTGAGCATAATGACGTGAATTTCTGGACAAAGCTCCTTTAGTCTGCGCGTGGCCTGTAGTCCATTAAGAGTAGGTAAATTGATGTCCATCAAAACCACATCGGGAAGCAACTCCTGGGCTAAAGTCACCGCTTCATCACCATCGGCCACTTCACCCACGATTTGCAAGTCATCCTGTGTCTCCAGTAAATTTCTCAATCCTTGGCGGAAGACCGGATGGTCATCCACAATCAACACACCTACTTTCTCCGCCATATGACTTTCTCGCTCCCGATTCTACTCGCTCAACCCGAGTTAGATTTCCTCTAGATCAAACAGGATGTCCAGCAGTGCCTCTTGCAGTTCATCCAACCAGGAGGCATCACCGGTCACTTGAGCCACTTCTATGTCAGCGAGCAGGTTCTCCAGATCATCTCGATCATCTGATTCCAACTCAGTAGTAGCAAGAAGGTCATCCGCTCGCACCATCAAGGCCTCAAATTCGGGGGAAAGCTCAATCGGCTCCGCCACCCCAATCGCTTCTGACACCCGATCTTGCGCTTTCATAATCTCCGTCTCGCTGAACCGCGCGAGAGGAGCATCTACCGTGATATCTTTCTCATTGCCCGTATAACGATCTTGCGCCTTAACCTTCAAAATCCCATCCACACCAAAGTCAAACTGGACCGTGACCTCAGCCAGTTCACCCGGCTGCTCCGGTTCCAGGTCAGTAATTCTAAACTTGCCCAGCAAAGTGTTCTCCGAGGCAATTGAACTCTCACCCTGATATACTTTGATTCTCACCGTGTCCTGCTCCGGATACAGGGTATTATATACTTCCTCCTTAGTCACCGGTATGGTGGTGTTGCGTCGGATGAGCACACTGTAGCGATCGGGAACAACGCGCCCTCTGCGGATTTCCACTACCTCGATGCCCAACGAATAAGGTGTCACATCCACCAAAATGGCATCTATATCATCACCTGCTATGATCCCCGCTTGCACGCCGGCCCCCAAAGCAACCGCTTCCTCCGGGTTGATAGACATATGGGGCTCGACATCGAGGTGATTAGCCACCAAATTCCAAACCGCTGGGACGTGCGTGGAGCCGCCCACCAGGAGCACCTGATCGATCTCATCCCGCGAGACCTCAGCGTCGCTCAACACCCGCTCGATGGAGGCCAGGGTTTTGTCAAGCAAACCCTCAATCAACCCCTCAAACTCGTAGCGACTAACCTCATACTCAACATGTAGGGGCACGCCCCTCTTTTCCGCAATGTATTCTTCCTTGACCCAGGCAAAGGGATGGGATGAAAGTTCAATCTTGGCCTCTTCGGCGGCCCGATTCAGACGCGCCCAGGCCCGGCGATTTTCCCGCAGGTCGATCCCGTGCTCATCCTCAAACCGATCGGCGATGTTTTCTGCCAGAAGCATATCGAAATCATCGCCTCCCAGCCGTGTGTTGCCGTGACTGGCGCGAACCTCGACGATGCCTCCCATCAACTCCACCAGAGATGCGTCGAAGGTGCCTCCTCCCAGATCGTAAACTAACACCAATTGATCCTCGATCATATTCAGACCATAGGCCAGTGCAGCGGCCGTGGGCTCATTGATGATCCGCCGCACATTGAAACCGGCGATCTGACCGGCCTCACGAGTGGCTTGACGCGCTGCATCGGGGAAATAGGCCGGTACGGTGATAACAGCGTCGGAGACCTCCTCGCCCAAGTTACGCTCGGCGATGGCCTTCAATTCACGCAGAATAAAGGCCGAAACCTCCTGTGGGGCTAGATCACGCCCATCTAGGTGAACTTTTATATCGGTTCCCATCTCCCTTTTGATAGAGCGAACTGTTTCTTCCGGGTGCAAAACATATTGATTACGAGCCGGGGTCCCGACCAGCCATTCTCCTGAGGGCGAGTATCCCACCACCGAGGGGATAATCCGCTCCTCACCGTTAGGAAGCATTTGAGGCACCCCATCGCGCACGATGGCTACACCAGAGTTTGTCGTACCTAAATCAATTCCAACGATCATCCTACTTACTCACTCCTATAATCTAATTCGCCCACACATTACACTACATAGTGAGCGACCACTATTCACACGAAAAATCCTTTGGCTCAAACGAAACATCATTCAAGATCTTGACCAAACCCTCCCCCACCACACACAATACAAAAAGACCATGCCGGTATGCAAATCGGTCGGCATCTTCCACAATATCCAGTCCTGCCACACCACCATAAATTGTGTGGTCCTTGTAACGGGGGAAATAGACCAGCAATTCCTCCAGTGTCTCAAGAAAATCACGCACGTCTTGCACTCGCAGCGTGCTTTTGACTTCAACAATCACAACAACGTCATCATCCTCCAGGACGATATCCAGCTCCATGTGACGCCCATTCCGACGGGCCTTTATTCGCTGGTAGACGTAGTTTACCTGGATGCCTCTCTCCTGGAAGAGCTGAATAGCGCTGGGCTCCACCAGCGCTTCCATCATTTTCCCCCATTGACCAGCAAACATTCCGTAGAGGTTATCAAAAGACTCACTCGTTTTCTGAATCTGCTTGTTTGTCGCCGCGAAGAGTTTGTCCAGACGGGCATCCGTCTCCGCGAAACGCCTGTCCGTCTCCGCAAAACGC
>CAZANJ010000065.1:0-5056 GCA_964486415.1 uncultured Anaerolineales bacterium | reverse complement strand
AAACGCTTGCCCACCTCTTCGAAGAGTTTATCTGTCTCTGCGAAACGCTTGCCCATATCTTCGAAACGGGCCTCCGTCGCCCTGAACAATCTCCAGATTTCACGGATCTCTTCTTCATGTGTAGGTTTTGTCATAGCCACACTCCAAGCGCATCAACAGCCAATTTGCCCTAATCGCCGATTTCAGTTCCCTTATCCGCCCGATAGACCACCACCTCGGCGTAGCGCAGCACACCATCTTCGGAACGATATCCACGCCGCTCTTCCTCCACGATGGTCCCCGTTGCAAAGTCACCTTCTGACGTGGTGCCGACAGCGACGTGGAGATAAGGATCGAACGATTGCCCAACAGTTGGGATAGGATTCACTCCCCCCTCTTCCAGAACAGCCAGCAAGCGTTCGCGCACCAGCCGCAATCCATCGAGCCAACCGGACAGAATCACCCGATCAGCCGGCGATACCAACACAACTTGCTGTGGGTTAATGTTAGATGCCTCAGACGCTCTATCCCGTACCTGCAGGTAACGCTTCCCGCTGGCGATAGCGTTCTCCACGCCGTCCAACGCGGGCAAGATCGTCTCCAACAGCTCCCGTTTAGTAGAGGAAATATGCTCGTTGATCAACTCCTCTAGCAACTGATCCCGCTGATCCCGCTCCTCCGCCGCCTGGGCTATAGTTTCCTTCCAACGAGCAGATTGATCTTCGGCTAATACATTGGCTTTGAACTGAGCCTTGCCCAACTTGCGGACCTCTTTTTCCAGCTTCTCCAGCGCGGCTGTCCCGTGGTTACCCCCGTTCAATGAGGCATCCACACCTTGCTCCACCCGCGCTAGCAAGTTAGATAACGTTTCCCAAACTTGACGACGGTCACTCATAGCTGAACTGATCGGTAATCCTCCGTAAAATCTGTTCGCCCCAGGTCACCATGTTGCAGCAGCAAACTCCAGACATCCTCGGCGTGAACTTCCAGGTCGATCTTACGACCACGCTTACGCGGCTCCCAAGGATATGGCGGCTGGAAGAGGAATAGGTCCGTCTCCTCCTTGACTTCTGGCGTGCGCAAGCTCTCATAAGCCGACCGGATCACCTTGAAAGCATCTGGGCTCTCCTCGGGCGGATATTGACGCACCAACTGGAAGTAAGCCCGCTTGATTTCGCGCTGCGATGCACCACGTATCAATCCCAGCACAGCGTAAGGGTCACCGCTGGCTAAATTCGGTTCCAAGCCACGTTGGCGCCTCTTACCTTCTTGTACCATAAAGCTCCCTGCATCTAGCGACTATTAAACACATTCTCATATCACAAGAAAAAGTCCGGCGGAGCACCATCAAGGCGTCCTTCACTCATGAAGAAATCGGCCAGGCCAGGTGGCATACTGAAGATCATGCGCGTCATACTCACGCGATCCATCAATTCATCATCATCGTTCAAACGGGCAATTCTGGCCGCTTCCCTCCAGTGGGTCTCAGCCTTCACATCATCCCCTTCCCGAAGGGATAAAACGCCCAAGAGCAAATAGGCATCTCCTGGCTTCTGCCCTGCATCTATCGCTCGCTCCAGATACTCTCGACACACATCCCAAGAGTTGGATGACATCGCCATCTCACCGATGATCATCAGAATAGGAACACGAGGCGGTGCCATCTCGACGGCCCGCTCCAACCAAGGACGCGCAACCTCAGGCGGATAATCGTATAGAATGTAGTGAGCAACAGCTAGATAAAATGTATAGGTGATATTATCAACGGAAGACTCCGCTTTCTCCAGGAAATCCCATGCCCGGTCCGGATCTTCCACATCAAGCCAAGCCTGGATGATCTCCTCGTACACACCCAAACTGCTTGGATCATTGGTCAACGCTTCCTCAAAGTATGACCAAGCCGTCTCTTCTTCATCCATCCGCAGATAACATCGCCCCAAGGAGGCCAGAATCGGCGCATTCTCCAAGTCATATTCCAATGCTTGCTCATACACATCAATGGCACCATAGATGTCACCCCAACGAAGGGCATGCTCCGCCCTCTCTCGGGAGTATTCCAGTAACTTCTGACGCGCCTCGCTGTTATCCGGCTCCAATTCCAACACCTGCTCCCAATAGTAAGCGGGGTCATCACCGTACCACCAGGTGGATTCGGCGTAAGCGACCTCACCTCTTTGTAGCAGCGCCTGGATATTATTCGGTTCCCGTTCCAGTATGCGATCCAGTTCATTCTGCGCGGCCTGCGTCTGCCCATTTAACAATAGAGCCTCCGCGAGCGTCATCCGCGCCTCAGAACTATCGGGGTTCCATTTGACCGCATGACGACAGACCTGCACAGCTTCATCGAATTCGCCCGCCTTGCGATAGACCTCGGCCGTTCGCCTCCAAAGGCGAGCCACTTGCTCATCAGTGATAGCATCCGGGTCATCATCGAGCCGGGGACGACGGCGCAAAGTCTCCCGCCAACGTTCAGCGGCCGCGATGAAATTCTCTTTGCGCTCGTGGGCCAGAGCCAAATTGTAGGCCAGCCTAAAGCTGCCATCCTCGGCTTTGTCAGCCGCCCTCCAATGTTTGAGGGCACGTTTCCAATTACCCGACGATACGGCTTGATGGGCCAAGCGCTGATGGGCCTGAGAAAGCAATTCTTCCAGGCTGGGGAAACTCGGCCCGTGGCGCAGAGCTTCCTCAGCGGCCGCCATCGCACTCTCAGCATCATCCTCCAACAAACGCTCCTCGGCCAAGCAATGGTAAGCTTCGTGCAGATTGCTCTCCAATCGCTCCAGTTTCATGCCGGCTGCACGAGCAGCACCCCATTGCCGACGCGCCTTGTACCAATTTTCCCTATGACCCTCAAGGACTCCAAGATAATAATGGGCCATTCCTTGCTCTAAAGAGCTAGCCGGATCTTCCAACACACGCTCCAACATCTCCCTGGCATCTTCATATTCCTCAGCATCCAACGCCGCCAGCGCACGCCAGAGCAAGGGCGCTTCGGGGGAAAGAGTGTAGGGCCGACGGTTAAAAGCCTCCACCTCGCTCAACATAGCCTGCTCTCGGATCGGGAGCTTCGACCAAACCCCCGTATCTTTCACGTCATCTCCGCGCTGAAATAATGCCAGCGCCAAAGGATAGGCCACGCGGGAGGCGAATTCACCCTCTCCTTCGTAGGCCGTCCGGTAAGCATCAATTGCATCGTCCAGGTCCCCCTGGCGATGCAGGGCCAAGCCGAGATGATAGACATAACGGGCTTCGTCCGGCTGCAAATCTACGGCGCCTCTCAGGTCGCTCAAGCCAGCTTCTACATCCGAGTCTCCGTATAGACGATTCAGCCCTCGCCGAAAATGGGCTTCGGCCAGGGCCAATGTCGGCGACATATCGGGAGTTTGCTCGCTTACACGCCCCCATAACTCAATTGCCTCGCTGTAGTTACCATTTTTGAACGCCTGCGAGCCATTGCGCCGCAAAGAAGCAGAACTCTGCCGCTTACGCGTCCTTGTTCTACGTTTTCTTCCCATACTTTCTTCCGTCGCTCCAATTCAATATGTCAGTTATTATAAACTGCTCCAAACAAATTGGCAAACATGTTCAAGAATACAATGGTGATGCACGACAAACATCATTGCATCTATCCCCTCAACTCATCGATCACAACCTCCAGCTCGGCTTGCTCCTCTGCTGATGCCAGTTCCTTGGCCGACTCGAAACGCCACACACTCATGCCTTGGCTAGACAGATGCGCATGCCCCGTCAGCGAGGCCCAAAAAGGCCACCAGCCATGGGAAAACACAATAGTCACTACCTACTAGATGGGAGGGTAAAGCCCGACAGAGAGGATGCGAAGAGATCGCCCACCGTAACTCACTCAGTAACCTTAATCCCACTGATGATTATACGCCTATCCTCAATCCGTACTTCCTCGAATGTGACATATTCATACGTCTCGGCCATGCGCTCCTCCAATTGTCTCATGATCAAATTGAGCGCCGGCTTGAGCATAGGACGCGGCAGCGGCAATGCCACTCCGAAAGCTACATCCTTCACCTCCGGCTCAATCTCCCCATCCACCACGCAAAAACTCAGCGCCGCGCTCAGATCGAAACGAGCCGGGTCCACCACCGTCGCCGCCACACGCGCCTCATCCTCCAAAAACCAGACTTGAGCATTTTCGAGGGAGAAATCGGGCTGCCGACATTGAGCGACCAGGAACTGATTCACCTCCTGCTCGGTCAGTTCTAGGCGGAAGGTATCTCCCGACGCGTACCATGCCTCTCTGACCTTGTCAATCACCTCCTGCTGATCGGGCTCAAATATCCGCTCAACATCGTACATACCATCAGGCTCCAGCGTGATACGTTGCCCCATCTCCAATGAGACGACTTCGTCCTTCACCTCCACCTCGGCGAAGCCCTCCTGCACATCAATCTGCGTCGAGCCGTCCTCCTCGACCTGGGCGGTGAATCGCGCACCGCGCACAACCGTCGAGGCAGTGGGCGTATCGACGCGAAAACTCGTCGAGGGATCGACGAAGCGCACCGCCCGCACCGATGCCTTCCCCATCCACACCTTGAGCACCACATCGACGGCCTGCCCCCCGCGCCGCTTGGAAACCTTCGCCACGGTGACCTCCGTCTCTTCCTCCAGCTCCACGGTGGATACGTCGAAGAAGCGCAAGCGCGCTCCAGAATCAGATCCAGTGCGCACCCAATCATTGGCCGTAAGCAGTTGATTCAAATGGGCCGCCTCCCACCGATCCGCCTTAGCTTCTTGCGTCTGCACCATCCCCTTCAACTCCACCAACCGGGCAGCGCTGCTGAAGGGGATCAAGCCGAAGAGCCAGAAACCCACACAAAGCAAAAGCGACACGCCAACCAACAACAAGATTATCGTGCGCAATGCCTTACGGGGAGATGAGCTGTACTTGGACATTTTAGGATCGCCTCCTGAGGTAAGCTTTCACCTCCAGATTGCATCCCATCAGATTATGGAGGGTAGCAGATGGAACTGAGGAATGAGCGACATTTACTCGGCGCCTAGAACGCAAAAACGAGAAGAGAGGAAGATCAACACCACTCTTAAA
>CAZANJ010000064.1:9019-10775 GCA_964486415.1 uncultured Anaerolineales bacterium | reverse complement strand
AAGTTGCCAGAGGTCGGCGGGTGGAAGCGCTTGTGTCTCTTCGGGAATGGAGCTTGTTGAAGGGCAAGCACAATCGGTCTCCATCTGTTCTCCAGATTGAGCGGCTGAATCTTCAGCCGTGGCCCAAAGATGCGGGATTTCTACTGCGCAAGCGCAATCTTGCTCGACCATACCAGTAGACGGTTCCCAGATGACCCGAGGTAAAGAACGTGTTTCAAAGTTCACGATTTTACTCCTCGTTTCGGTATGTACTCGGGAAGGAAAGCCATCTCCAGTAACTCTCCTTTTTCGTCGACGATTTGAAAGCCGCTTTGGGCGAAAAGCTGGATGGCCGCTTCGTTGTCGGCGCGTGTGGACAGAAGGACGCGGGCGCGGTTGTGCCTCTTGGCCCAATTCAAGGAGCTATGGAGTAGGCTTTTGCCTACGCCCCGGCGCCGCGAGTCGCCGACCACGCCGATGCCCAATTCAACTTGATCGGCTTCATCAGCCTCTTTGGGGAAGAGACGGGACCAGCCGATGATGCGCTCGCCTATCCCGGCGACAAGGAGAAGATGATGCGGGCAGTCGGGATCGTCCAGTGCGTGCTGCCAGGCCGGTGTAGGTTGAAAGCGCGGGGTCTCCATCATCCCCTCGGCGCAGACGGCGTTGATGGCCTGCGTCAAATCCGGCAGTTCGGCTCGGCGATAGCGGCGCAGCTCGAAGTTCATGCGACCTCTGCCCGTTTTGGTAAGTGGCGCTTTGCCAAGAACTTATCCAGCCGAGTGGGTTCTGGGAGATGGTAAGTCTTGACCGTCTCCGTAATTCCTTGGTGGACCTTTTGGAATTCATCGGTGTTTAGCTTTCTCAGCCGGGTGTATATCCTCCGTAGCCCGCGTCGCAGATCCCTGAAGTTGGAAGCGAATAACTCGTTATAGGCCAGGGAGAGGGTGTACTGCTTTCCCATCTCGCGAAGGCCATCGATCAGCCCTTGATCCAAGTAGCGGGAACCGCCGACCTCGCCCAGCAGGAGATGGGCCTTGCCCAATTGAACCCAGAAGAATTTGTGGGACAGATCGGGGGTGGGCAGCCCTTCGTCCTCGGTGATGTAATACTTATCTGGGATACGGTCGATGGCCTGATTTGCTTCTTCCTCGGCGTCATCAAATTGTCGAATGAAGTAATACAGCCAGGCGATATTCACCTGCGCATCCACGCCTTTGTACAGCAAGTCCTCACCGGCTAGTTCGATGACCTTTCTGAAGGCGGTCTCGCTCCGCTGGGCCATTTCCCCAGGGGACAGGTCTTCTTCCGATGGATACTGAGGTCTCAGCCAGGCCCATTGCCGGTAGACACATCCTTGCTCGATGAGGGCTTCGATCAAGCGGGGCCGCTCGCGCACTTGATCGCTGAAGATGTCGACGGCTTCGATGGTGTGCTGTTCGGCCTGGTGCAGGAGGTCGGCGCTTTCCTCCGGCCCGTAACGGAGTTCAGCCCCGCTGTCCCGGCGCAGCGCTTCGGCCAGCGCTGTGGAGGCCAGCCCTATGCCCCGAGGTTGTTCCAGGTTCTGGAAGGTGGCCAGCGCTCGTCTGCAATGGACCTGGGCCACTCGCGGGTCGCCCTGGCGGGTCAGAATTAGACCCAGCGTATTTTCGCTGAACGCGACGGGCGCCTGTGGGCCGAGCTCCTTGCGCATTTTCAGGGCATCTCTGACGTCGAAAAGGGCGTCCTCAAAATCTCCTATTTCAGCGCGGGCCCAGGCCTGATTGTTGAGAGTGTT
>CAZANJ010000064.1:0-8919 GCA_964486415.1 uncultured Anaerolineales bacterium | reverse complement strand
TGGCCCAGAATGCCTCTTTGGCGTAGACCTGGTAGGTTCGGAAACCATCGACCGGGTCCTGTTGCAAGCGATAGTGGACGTCCTCTGCCATCAAGTTGTAGAGCCAATTCGTGACCCGTGCCAATTCCTTTGGGCGATCCGGAGGATAAGGTTGGCTTGTGGGCATCACGTTCCATCTTGGAACTCCTCTTTCCTGTGGCATAGATAACTGCCATACCTCTTTTCTTTGGGCGGATATCTTATCGGCGTAATAATCGAGGATCGCCGAGTGTACGCGATCTTTGTGCGGTTCGGATAAATAGCTCATGACGTGTTGCTGAAGCAAATCGTACATCTCGTCATGGAGGAAGAATCGGTCATCCGCCGGGCGAGTTTTGACGAAAGATAGATCGCGGATACTGTCCAGCCATTCTTGGGCTTGCTCGGTATCCCAATTCCCATCCTCGCGCTTTAACCGGACGACGCGGGCCAATAACTCCGCGTCCATGCCCTTGTGTGCCCAGGCCAGGGCCATAATGGCCTGGTCTGCCTGACGCCCGGTGTTTTGCCAGAAGCGGATCAGGTGAGCCTCGATGTCCTCACGTTGTTCTTCCAGCTCCTTCTCTGAGAGCTGCTGGACTTTTTCCAATGGGTCTTTGACCTGAGTGGGTAATTCGTCGGCTACAATAAGGTGATCAATCATCAGAGCCAGCAGAATGGGGCGGCCCTCGGTATAATGCCAAATGACCTCGCGCACTTGATCGGGGATGGCCTCAATCCATTGGGCTTCCTTGTCCATGCCCGCTTTCCTGACCGATTGGGCTACGGCATCGAAGTAATGTTTGGTGTCTTCGAGCTCGAAGTGCTCCAGTTCCAGCACATTCAAGTGATCGCCCAAAGCTTTTTGTAAATCCTGGCGCAGCCGCTCTGGCTTGGGCCGTCCGGCGAGAAGCACGACGGTGTTTTCCAGGCGGGGGAGAACGTCCAGCAGCCAATCCAGAGTGTCGACTCGTTCGGGCTCCAAGCCTAACCTTTGCTGGACTTCATCTTCCTCATACAACAGACGCTCGGCGGTATCCAGGGCGATGATCACGCGGCGATTTTGTGCCAAAGTGTTCAGATCCTCGACGAAGGCTTCGCCCACATCCTCTCGAAGTTTGGAAATCTCCTTCAGCATGCCGGCCAGGTCGAACTTGCTGCTCTCCCAGTTCTGGTAGGCGGCGTCGAATGTCTCGAATGCTTCATCCGGTGCCGGGATGATGTCTCTCAATGCGGATACCATGCCCTCGCGGGTGTGGTGGGCCGTGTGGTAAAGATCGACCAGGTCGTCGGCGACCAGGAGGTTTTCTCGGTACCAATCTCCTTCCGGGCGGCACCACTCAAGCACAGCTTGGAGCAGATAGGTTTTGCCAAGGCCTCCAGCCCCAGGGATGTAGAGCACGTGAGTTCCTGAGCCAGCGATGGCTTTATGGATCTTCTCTAATGTTCTCTCCCGGTCAATCGGTTCGGAAGTTCTTCGTGCTCCTGCATATTCGGTCAAAATGTTGAGGTTTGCCATGCTAGCCTCCCTTGTTGCAACTGTGCAGTTGCTCCGCGTGATGATCGGCTTCGGGCTGCCATCGTTCTTCTGCCGAAGGATAACGGTTGACCCACCCAGTATACAGTTCGTGAGCTGCCTCGTGTAGAGCTTCCCATCGCTGGGGCTGATTCTCTTTTAGCGCATTTTCCAGCGGTTTCCGCACGGCTTCGTCCATTACATAGCCATGTTCGCGCTCCCAACGGGCCAGCCGTGTCGCCACCATATCCTCTCGGATCCGTCGACAACGCTGATAATCCCAGGTCGATTCGTCATCTCCGAACCACGATGCCAGCAGCGCGGGCATGCGATCTTCGTCAAAGCCGCGCAGCACACACAGTGACTGGAAATACTCGCGCAGCTTCTCATCCACCGGTTCCAGCAACGTATCCGCGCATTCCCGGAGCGCGGCGCCTTTATTTCGCCATTGTGGGGGATTCCCCTTAAGATGTTGGGCCAATACCACGTTGCTGAAGGGATAGCCGCCCCCTGCTTCTCTGGTCTCGAAAGCGGCTTCTGGGATGACGGGGTAGTTTTCCGACAACCGATCTAGTTGTTTGCGTGTCCATTCCTCGTCGAAGGGGAGCAGGTGAAGTTCATCGGAGTAAAGTTTGATCTCCGGCATCTTCCAGGTGTAGCCGCCACCGGGGCGGGGGTCGCGGGTTCGTCCCCCTAAGATGAGCAATACCTCTGGCTCTTTGACCAAGGGAGCCAGCAAGTAGGCCTCAAAAGGCTCAAGAAAACTTGGGGGTACTTCATCGACGCCGTCTACGAGGATGACCAGAGGACATCTCATTTGCTGGAAGTGTTCGACGATTTGGGCGCTCGCTTCATCTAGTCCCTCGACTGTAATCGGATTTCCCAGTTGATCACAGACCCATTCTAAAATTTCCTTGACGACTTCCGGGTGTCGATCTGTTGCATCGGCGAATCCCTGGAGAGTGTAGTAGCATTCAATCTGTTCCTGCGTTGTGTTGGGTTTGCCTAATGCCAGATAGAGGGATACCACGTCCTCAAATTCTTTCTCATTTTGCAGTTTCTGATGGAGACGGCAGATCAGCCACGACTTACCGGAGCCGCGTGGGCCGTAAAAGGCCGTTGTGCGTTTTTGTACTGTTTCTCCCCTTAGCAGTTGTCGTGCTTTATCGAGGACGAGATCCTTCTCTTTATCTCGATCCACGAAATATCGTTTGTAATATGGAGGAATGTTTCCCATACTCACAGTCATCTTCCCTCCTCTGTTCTTTTAACCCAAAAACAAAACAAGGCGCTGAAACAGTGAAAGCTGTTCAGCGCCTTGTCACGCTTTTCTCTTGAAGGGTTATAAATCTTACCGGCAGGAGAATAATCATGGGTCAGGGTACCAGGCGAGCGCAGCCTCAAAATCTCGTTGTTCCAACCGACCATATGGGCCTACCCGGTCGACATGCTCGGTAAATACCCGTTGACTTAAGCGGATTATCTCTCTGGGGATAGATGGAGAAATTGCTTCGGCTAGGTGTCTTTCAATCTGCCCGGAGACATCTGGGCGGGATATGGCTGTTAGCGAATCGAACATCCCCTCGCTAGCCACACGTAGCCGTTCCCGCACAACTTCGGCAAGAGAGTCAACATTCCATTCTATTATAGTCACCTTAGAGGGAGATGTCAATAAGGGTTGGTGGAGTTCTCTTATACTCGGAAGAAGTTCTTCTGTCAAGAAGTATTTAATAAAAAACCCGGACTTTTCCCAAGTCCGAGTGCGAGTTAGCAATGGCTCCAGCAATTGCATGGCGATGGACGGGTCCTGTACATAAGCGTCTACGCCATCCGTTAGTACATAGACCGCTTCATAGCCAAGTGATCTTTTCAGCAGATCGATTGCTTGTTCTATCTGTGTCAGGGGATCGGATGATAAGTTACCCTCAATCTGCGTTTGGTACATCTTTTCGCAGAAAGACCGAATGCTTTCCGGCAGAGGCTTGCTGGGTAGGCCCTTTGCTGTAGGGTCGAAGGTTCGCGTTAGAGGCTCCAGTGCTCCTGCATCCTCTAGTTGCTCAAGGTAATAGTCCAGAGGCCCGGATAGGTTACGTTCGAGAAAAAAACGCACCTCTTTTTGAGAGGTTGTGTTTAGGCGAAGGAATCGATCTGGCCTGTAAGCTAGTTCCAACAGGAGGGCGGTCGCCACTGCATTGAGCAAAGCCTCGAAGTAGGAATTTTCTTCGAGGCTTTGCGGCGAGTCTTGAGGGCTAGGGGGGCGGAAGATCACCGGGAGTATGCGCCGATTGTCCAGCCTGACGCGACAAGCGCGTGCCAGGCGCACGCGAAAAGCCGTCTTCCCACCTCCGTTGGGGGCGAAAAGGAAAGACGGCCAGTTCCCCCATAGTAGCGGGAATGCCTCGTGATCGACAAGGTAAGTCGAGAGTTGAGGATCGGCGCCAGCGTCAAGGTGAGTAAATGGGTCAAACCGCAGCCCTAACTCTTTTGCCAGCCAGGTTCGTCTGGGCTCAAGTTCATCGTTCAGTTTCATTGTTTAACTCTGACGGGAGAAAACCGCTTGATTAGTGTTGCTAATTATACAACATTTCAAGGCTGAATTCTTCCCTAAGTCTCATACAGCATTCTCACAACTATCTAACAGCCTCTCGCGGGTCTCTCACCACATCAGCTTCAGTATCACGCCTTTACCCCGGATTGTGTTAAAGTATATTGGCTCTCCTGGGTCGGGCTCGATGGCTTTGCGCAAATCCGACATCCTGCTGTGGAGGGTGTGCTCGTAGAGCGCGGGCGGCTCGTAACCCTCGTCGCCCGACGAGCGCGGCGTGTGCTCCAGTCCCCGGTATCCGCGAAAGTACAGCTCATCCCAAGGTACGATACGCCCGGCGTTCTTGTAGAGGTAGCAGAGAAGTCGGAACCCGCCGCTGGTCATTTCCTCGACCGATACTATTCGTCCTCCCACGAATGCTTGTCGGTGACTCTCGTCTATGGAGAGCCGAGGCGGGGATTGCAGCCGCAGTTCTTTCCATACATCCTCGCCAATCGGTTGGTCGAGATTTTGAGAAGCGTAATAGGTGACCAGTGGACGGATCAACTCCAGCCAGGCGCGGGGTTTGTCCCCGCCGCCCCTGCGTAGCCAGGAAAGCAGATCATTTGCCGTGCAGAGTTTATCGAGCGGGAAGGGATACTCGCCGGACATCAAGGCCAGGCGGCGCTCCACCATCTGGATTAGCTGCGCCTCTCTCCAGGTAAGTCGATGGGGGTGAACTCTGTGTCTCTCCAGTCCGGCGGCGGAGGCCAGGTGTGGTTGGAGTGCTGCCGGTAAGAAGGCTTTGTAGACGAAATCCGCTTGCTCGAATAACGGCAGGGTCGAGAAGAAAGCGCAGAGGGCCGATGTGATGCGCTCGAATTGTGTTTGAACCCAGGGCTCCACCCCATCTACCACGACCCACATCCCATCCAGCCCTATGCGTGTCAGGGCCTTTGAGAGCTCCGCGGCGACCAGGGGCCAATTGTGAGGCGGCAGCAAGTCTTCCGTCGGTTCGGTGCTTAAAACCATTCTCACCGCATCTGGCTTCGTTTCCTTTTGCGACTCCAGAAACTGGCCCGCGCGGGCTGATAGATCGCCCTGCACGAAGCGATGGACGAACCAACTTAACATCCGTTGCGTCCATCCCGGAGCTTCGGCCCAGCTTTCTGGGCGGTAAGCGAGATGTTCCAAGACTGCCATCGCGCAGGCGTCGAAGACCCAGGCGATCTGTCCGGTCGCCGACTGGAATCCGCTGACCGTTCCGGAGACCGGGGGCATCGGTTGCCAGCGGGCGATGAGGCAATTGGGGGAATGGGAGGGATCTTGGCATCTTCTGGTTAGCATCTCGCGCACGGCTGATTTTCCGGAGCCGGGAGTGCCGAAGACTACGATGGAGTACATACGCCCCATAAGCTCGAAATCCGCCGGTGGCACGAAGCAATCCTTCAGCCAAGGCTCATCCTCGGCCCGTAGGCTACCGAAGGCGGTCACACCCACCGGTGGCTTTGGCTGAAACTTCAGCCGCACATCTTGGTCCATCAAATATCCCTCTTTGTCAATGGCTGAAACTTCAGCCGCTGAATTTTCAGCCATCAACCTGAGGCCTAGGGTAGATGTTCGGGTCGTAAAGGTGGCTTCTCCACCCGGGCCAGCATCTCGTTACCCAGCCGAATCAGCCGTCGAGGCGAAAGCTGGGCCGTTTCTATCAAACGCTCATCCGGATCGGGGCCTTCCATTGCCGGGTCGCTGTAAATGCTGGATAGGCTGGGGATACCGATAGTCGTAAGCCGCGTTTCCAGCATCTCTTGGAGATACTTCTTCGTCCAGAGGAGTTCTACAGTTTCCACTGGTATGTGGGTCCCCAGTTTTTTCATAAGCCGCTGGGGCCAGAAAACCTTCAGGTAGGTCTTGCTCCTCGCCAGATGGTTTGCCCTTTCCAGTATAGAACGGAGCGCGGCGGAAACTTCCTCGATCCTCTCATCGTTCGGCGCGATTCCGAAGTCCATCAACAAATAAGTCCGTTGGCATTCAACCGGGCGGGCCCAGCCCAGCAGGTCCATGAGTGTCATCTCATCGGGTGGAGCGCATATTGAGGTGTCGCTTACCAGAGTTTCCATCTCTTTTATGACGGCTACACCGGCGCTCACAGACTCCAAACCGGCGCGTCTCAGGTGCAGTTTGAGATTATTGAAGGTGCCCGCTCCGAGATACCAGAGCATCAAGTATGCCATAGCCGCTTTGCTTTGAGCTTGCTGGTCAGAAAAGCGATAGGGGTTTTGGGCGATGGATTGGAGCAGGCTCTCCGTCAGTGTTCGGGCGAGTGGGTCGAATGGAGAATGCGCCTCGGTTTTTACCGCCCCGTCGAATCCTATAACGTGGTAGACGGGGAACACTCCCGCTATATTTGGATTGGCTGGTGGGTATCCGCAGTCGTGGGCGAGCAAGAAGGCCGTGGCCGTCTTCCCTGATCCCGCCGCGCCGAGAGCCAGGACGGGATGGGGGCCTTTTAGCCATTCCCAAAATGACGCAGGGCGGATGCCATAGCTCTTCAGAAGCGGGTCCCGCTCGGCCCACTCGGGTCCAAAGGGATTGTCCGAAAGCTCCAACGCTTGGACGCCGCGCATGGTCGCCGGAGGGCTCAGAGCACGTTCCTCTGACCAAAGCGAGATTTGTTCCGTAGTGCGTAGTATTTTATCCAGGATTCGCTTGGCGCATGCTTGTGCGGCTTTATTGTCGGAGCTTTTGCTAAGATCCTTGAGGATAGGAGTCAATGCGCTGTTCCGTAACAACGTGATTCCGTGTGTGTCCTGTGTCAGGACTTTCTCGACAGAATAGATTGTATCGGTGGTGATGAATTCCGCTAACGTTTGGGCAACTTCCCCCGATCTTGATTGGAGGTGTTTATAAGCCCACAGGATGATGGATGCTATTTTATCCTTATCGGTCAGGTCGCGGAGTGAGAGCCAATTTTGTAGCTCCCGGGGCGCTGCCTCTCGCCACATTGCTTCCAATTCACTCTGGATCGTTTCGTCCTGCCAGGGGGTTTGTATCCTTTTTCTGAGTTCTTGGTAGCGGCCTAGTGCGCTGTCGAATTGCTTCTCTTCCAGGAGACTTTGGAGCTTTCCGATCTCCGCTAATGCACCTTCCCTTTTCTGAAGCTTTTCCTTGGCCTTTTCCTCAATCATCATATTCCATTGCTGGATGCCAAAGCCCAATAATGCCGTGAGGAGCGAGATGACGACGGCTGCCGTGCCGTTCTCTGATTTGATCATCCTGAAAAACCAGGTCTGGAGAGATGGCTCGACAGTGAGGGTAATCGGCTCGCCGGTGTATTTGTGCTGCTCGCCGATGATCTGGAAGGTGAGGGAAATGGTGCGACTGCGGGACCTGGGAGCCGGTCTGAGTTGAAAATGGGCGGAAGTTAGCGTGTCGGTCAGCAAGCGCCATCGGGCGGGCAGGGGCAGGGGATGCCCCTCTTCATTCTCCAGGGCCAATCCTCTTGAAGAATCTACCGCGATCATGAAACGCTCGTCGCTGGGGATGGTTTGAGGGCTTACTTGAAACGAGACGGTTTGTTGGGGAATCAACGCCGGGTCTGTGGAGATCACTTCCGGATAGGAGACGTCTACTGTTCTTGTCAATTTCTGTGTATGTGTATATGTGAGCGTCAAACTTTGGGTTGCTGCGGGGAACTGGGCCGGGCGGATCACAGATTCACCGGCCCGCACTCCGAAAACAATTAGGAGGAAGATCGTGGGCAGAGCGAGCCAGAGCGAAAGCAGAGGCAATGCGCTGAGGAACATCGACCAGGAGCGACTTGTAGGGGCGATCCCTCTGTGGTCGCCCTCTTTGCGGGAGCTTACTCGCCGGCTCTTGTCGTTTTTGTCCATTGATGTGCTCCAGTAAGAATAGCTTTCACGAAATCACGGGAACCCGTTTCGGTGAATGCTCTTGAATTGCACACTAATCTTACTATAACTTGTCCCAAAAGACAAAAACCTTTGCGTGGTGAAGTTGCTGTGAGGTTGCGGTCAGGTTTGTGCAATCTTCTCGGTAAGTAAAAGCCAGCCAAGTTGGACTAAATGGGAGCCATTCTATGCTATACTATGAGCGATCTACGGGAGTTATACAGTGCTAGCGAAAAGGGGGAAAAATGACAGGCATAATCTTTGTGATTTTAGTCGTAGTTGCTATTTTCTTCACCTTGGTGAGCATCATCGCCTTCCTGTCCCATATCTCTAACTCGCCGGGGAGCGGTGGCATGTGATGTTTCGTCCTGATGGCATCTTTCCTGTGTGTGCTGTGAGGAAAAGTGCTCTACACAGGGTCATAAGTTGGCAAATCTAGGAGGACTTTATGAGCAGGAGCATAAATCTTACACACCCACTGGCCTACTCCCACGGCTGTTACTCTATCCTGCTATGCTCGACTAACAGGACATTTATTCCTCGACTTCCCTGGTGGCTGCGCTGGAGGATCCGTGCATTGGCGATGCGGTAGTTCTGGAAAGAAAGCGTCTTTCTCACCTGGACCGCGCCTCTGGCCTTCTTGGTCAATCGCCGTCTCTTGCACTTACGAGTTGAATCCAAACAAAGCTGCCGCGTATGCCAGTTACTGGTGGAAGCGGCCCTTTTTAGCTGAGGCTGTCCTGAATGATCTGCCGCAGAACCTCAGTGGTGAGGTCCTTTTTATCCAGGAAGGCGATGGCACCCGCTTCCAGGCCAAGGCGATGGAACTCACGATCGGGGTAAGCGCTGATGAGAATGATACGAGCATCGGGGTTTTGGGCCTTGAGGCGCCGGGTGCAGCGGATGCCGTCCTCGTCGCCCAGCACGACATCCACCAGAATCAATGAGAG
>CAZANJ010000063.1:5380-10821 GCA_964486415.1 uncultured Anaerolineales bacterium | reverse complement strand
TCGTAGACTTCCGAAGTCTTGGTGCTCGTGCTCCCCCAAGTTTTGCATACGCCCGGTTGGACTTCACAAATAAATCGGGCTCTCAAGTGTCTTGCAGGCCCAAGGGAGGCCGACTTTTTGCTCTAATTACCCCATCGATGCCGATAAAACCTTCAGTAGTAAAGCGTAGGAAAAGGGGAGGGAAATGCTTCGAGAAAAGATACAAGATAAGTACAAAGACTTGACGCCCAGTTTCTGTAAGTTGGCTGACTTCATCCTACAGCATCAACTAGACGCCGTATTTATGACGGCGACAGAGATGGCCGACCGAATGGAAGTCGATGCCGCAACAGTAGTGCGCTTTGCTCAGAATCTGGGCTATACCGGATTTCGGGAATTGAGCGAGGAACTACAGAGGACCGTCCGAGAGGAATTAACAACCTCATACCAAGCCGACCTAAACGCCCCAAATGATCTGGGGCTTTTCGGAGGACTTCTGGAAAACGAGAGACACAACTTAAAGCTGACACAGGATCAATTAACAGAACAAGTCAACGCAATCTTGCCCACATTTTTGGATGTGGAGCACATTTGGGTTCTAGGGCAAGGGAAAGGAACCTACTTGGCCGGGCTTTGCGCCGAATCTCTACGGGAGATTGGCCTACTAGCCATATCAATCGCTGCTGATCCACTGAGCGCGGCAATTAATCTCAAGGAAGTGGGCGCCAATGACATGGTCATCGGTTTTTCTGTCTCGGGGATGGAGCCTGGTGTGGCGAAAGCCCTTCGTTTCGCGCGTCAACGCGGAGCCAAGACGCTCACATTTAGCAGCTTGCCGATGACAGAAACGGCCTTGGCCAGTGAAATGACGATTACGTGCCCAGGCCCCACACAGACTGAAACGATTTCCTTCACCAGTTTATCCGCAATGATCGTTGCACTTGTCACGGCCTTCAGCGCTCGTTATCCGGAAGAGGCTGAAACAATGGCAGAAGAGATGGAGCAGAGCTATCAAGAACTCTTGGAAGCTCAATAAACAACGCGGGGATAGAGGGGGCTGACAACCACCTTGGAGCGTGAGACTCCATAGAGCCCCAAAGGTTTGTAACCTCGGCTCAATAACATCTGACCTACACGATAGCTTTAAGCGCTGGCCCTGTGAGATTTTCACAGGGCCAGTTTATGTTCTCAATATCCAATACCAACCCAGAGAAAGCCGGCCAGCGCGTCAGCGCCAGAGGTGGCGCCGTGGGCCAACACACCATGCAACGCACCAGCGATCTCCGCGTCGTTCGTGTCATTCTCCCCCGCGATCGCGGCCATCAAGATGTGCCATGCCTCGCTACATTCTCCCTGCGCAGCCGCGTGCAGGAAGGCTGCCGAAAGGGGCGTAGTCAGAGGGGCGGCGAAATTTGCCAAGGGGTGGCAAATGGAGGTCGGTTTGGGATGGACCAGCCAAGTGGCGAGCATCACGCCGATGAGGAAATCATCACCACTGGGCGTCAAACCGCTTCCCAACCCCGCTAACTGAATGGTTCCCTCCCGCAGTCGATCTACGTCCCCCGCCCATCCGACCTCCAAGGCGTAGAGCGCCTGTCGAGCTCTGGCGAGGACGGCGTTATGAGCTGGATTGCATGAAAGCGTGGGCTCCATTAGAGCCAGGAAGCTGCCGCCAGGAGCATACTCCCGGCATAATCTTCGCAGCGTGGACAATTGATCCACAAAATCGGCCTTGTGAGTCCGCAGCGAGTTCCATTCTGGGCGCGGATCCCAAATGATAGCCTCTTCTAGGTCTACTGTCAGCTCACCGGCGCGGATTCCATCCTCAGAAAAAACCGCTGGTGTGCCCGCCTCCAAATTTTCAAAGGGCTTCAGAGATTCATTCACCACTATGTTGAGCGGGCCGTTGCCCACCCGCGAGTCTACCAGGGCGATGATCTCTCCACTCTCGGCCAGCAAGTCACAAGCATGCTCGAAGGTGACCAGCGTCTGTCCAGTAAATGGCCCTTCACGCAGGTGGTTCAATACCGTGCGGCTAACTGTCCGGGCGGCGATTGGATTATCCATTTAACGTTCCGTCTCTACCCAGGCTCTTGTGCCATCGCTGATGATCTCCACCACTCCCCGCTCGTCGATACGGTAGACCCGCCTTTGCTCCAGTCGCTCCAGCACGGCGGGACAAGGATGCCCGAAATCGTTGTCGGCGCCCACGCTGATCACCACCAGATCGGGGTCTACAGCGTCCAGAAAAGCCTGCGTGGTCGAGCTACAACTTCCGTGATGGGCAGCCTTGAGCGCCGCGCTTTCCAATGGCACACCCTGGGAGACCAGAAGTCGCTCCGTCGTCGCCTCGATGTCGCCCGTCAAAAGAAGCGAGAACTCGCCGTGCAGGATTCTCGTCACTATCGAGTTATCGTTAAAACCGGCCCGATCGGTCAGCGTCGGCCCCGGGTGGAGGATGTCCATTGTCAGGCCTTCATCGAGGGCCAAACTCAGGCCAGCCTCGCCACGATACACTTCTGCCCCCTCGCTCTCTACCAACTGCCGCCAGCGTTCACAGGCCTCATTCTCACATCCCATCTCACGGAAAATCACGGTTTCCACACGATACCGTTCCAGCACCGGGATCAGCCCGTTGATGTGATCCGCGTCGGGATGGGTGAGCACAACGATATCAAGCGAGCGATCCCAGAAGGGCATCTGACGTCCCAGTTGTGAAAGCAGCACGCTCCCACTGGGACCTCCATCGATCAGCATTTGGCTTCCAGAGGGGGTCTGGACAAAGATGGCATCTCCCTGGCCCACATCGAGAAAGGCCACGTGCAAACGCCCATCGGGCAGGCTCCGCCAAGCGCACACGACGAGGATCCCCAGGATGAGCGCCGCGCCGATTAACTTCTTGGGCCGCAGGTTTGAGGTGAAGCGAGACCATATTCTATCGCGCCGCTCCTCAGATTGAACCAGCCACCATGTCAGGCCGCCCAGGAAGGCGTAGTAAACAAGCACCATCCAGCCCTCCATTTGTACCGGCGTCGAGGCGAAAGGCACCCGCGCGGTTAAACGCACCATCTCGATGGTGTAAGTGAGAAAGACCCAGGCTACCCAGCCGCCGATCCGCCCCAACGGTCGGGCGACCAGCCCCAGGAGTGTGGCGATGCCGCCGAAGATCATCACGCCTGACTGGACGGGAAGGATGAGGAAGTTGGTGACCAAGGTGATCAGAGAGAGGCGCCCGAAGTAGTGGAGGATGATGGGCGTCGTGGTGAGCTGGGCCGCCAGGGTGACGATCAACGCCTCGCTGATCAAGTCCACGATCTCGCCAGCACGCTCGCCCGAGATCCAGCGCTCCAAGGTATGCCGGAAGAATCGCTCCAGCGGTTCGACGTAGAGCACCAGGCCAACAGTGGCGGCGAAGCTGAGCAGAAAGCCCACATCCCACAGCGTGTGTGGATTCCAGGCCGTCATGCCGATGGCCGCGGCGGCCAGGGAGGCGGGAGCATAAGTCCCCAGCCCCAGGTATTGTGCCCACAGGTAGAGAATGCCCATCACCGCCGCCCGCACCACCGCC
Source organism: uncultured Anaerolineales bacterium (assembly GCA_964486415.1). GTDB lineage: Bacteria > Chloroflexota > Anaerolineae > B4-G1 > B4-G1 > CAZANJ01. The sequence goes on along the minus strand of CAZANJ010000063.1, from coordinate 7,274 downwards.
GCCGAGGCCCCGACGAAGATGGTATAGAGAGCCACACCGACAGCAGCGACCCAGATCGCCCGACGCCGGTTGAAAAAGCGTTGTGCTAACTGCGCGAAGATGCCGGAGATGATGGTGATGTTGAAGCCTGAAATGGCGATGATGTGGGAAGTACCGGTGGCGGTGAAGTCGTCCATCAGGTCGTCCGGGATGCCCGCCTCCACGCCCAACAGGATGCCGGTCAACAGGGATGCCTGGGGCTCCGGGAGGATGGCGGCGATGGTGGATTGGGCATATCGCTTGAAGGCAAAGATGCGCCGCAAAAGAGGATTGGCCTGATTTTCGGCCAGCAGTGTGACTTGTGCATAACGGATCAGGGAATGAATGCCCTGCCGGGCAAGGTAATCGCGATAGGAGAAATCATCTAGGATGGGGGGAGTCTCCAGCAGGCCATCGATTCGCACCCGGTCGCCGTAACTGCGCCGAGGGTAGCGATTGGCCTTGACCAGTACCAGGCCATCGATTTCCCGGAGGGTATCATCGGGCAACTTCAGCCGCTCGGCCCGCACGCGCAGGTTGGTGTATTGATCGCGCTCGTCTGGCTCGCCGACGATGATACCCTCAAGCGTCACGTAGCCGAGATCGTTATAGGTCGCCAGGGAGGTTTCGTCGAAGTGGGGAACTGTGAGCAGGAAGCGCCCGGCACCAAGCGTCAGCGCCAACACGCACATTGCGCCCAGGCGAACGTGCCTCCCGCCAGAAGTGTCATCCCGCCAGAGCAGCAATCCGAGGAGAGCGGCCAAGCCCAACACAGGCAGCGCTTGCCATGGCAGACTAAGGGTTTTTGCAAGGACGATGCCCGCGAGCCAGGCTACAGCGAGATAGATGAGGGTCACGAGTTATCCTAGTTATGTACGCAGCTCCACTACGTCCCCATCGCTGAGGACGTGCTCGCGTCCCACCATTTGGCCGTCGTAGACATTGTTACCCCAGATACGGGCCGATTTGAGATTCTTCAAGAAGTCCTGATGCACCTTGCCCGCGAATTCTCCCACGGTGCTTCCGATATCCAAGACGAAGGGGGCGCTAAAATCCGGCTCCGCGCCGGGCGGTTTGGAGTAGACGCGCATAATGCCCAACCGCTCGAACACTACCCGTTTCAGCTGCTCGAAGTTGCGACCGGTCTTGGCCGAGACGGAGATCATGGGCCACTCATCCTCCAGCAGTTCACAGAGCACCTCGAAGTCCTCACTCGTGTTCTCGTCGTCATTCTTATTGACCACTACCAGCAGCGGCACAAAGGTCATGCGCTTGTCTGGATCGTAGCGGCTCTTACGAAACTGTGGCGCGATGCGGCATTCCTCCAGGAGGGCGATGGAATCCTCGATTTGCTCGATGGGATAGGCTTGCAGATCTACCAGCAGGAGTACGAGATCGGCCCTACGAATCAGGTTAAGAAGCTCAGGGTCTACAAAATCCTCGTTCAAGGGAGGAGTGTCTATAAGCTGGATCTGCACTTTATTCACCAACATCATACCAGGGGTAGGATTCCAGGTGGTGTAGGGGTAACTGGCCACTTCAGGGGTAGCGTTGGTCAGCGCGGCCAGCAGCGCGGATTTCCCAACGTTGGGCGGCCCGATCAGCGCCACTTGCCCGGCCCCCTCTTTGTCGATGTGATATGGGGACTCGTAGCGCTTGGGTCCCTTGTCACCCTTGGAGGCGCTCTTCAGGTCGGCTAGCTTGCGGCGCAAATCAGCCCGCAGCCTGTCCGTGCCCTTGTGCTTGGGCACGGTGCTGATCAGTTCACGAAGGCAAGCGATTTTCTCTTTGGTAGTCTTGGCCTCGCGAAGTCTCTCTTCCGCGTCGAAGTATTCGGCAGGAAGGTTTGTGGGCATGGGTTTTGGGTTTTGGGTTT
>CAZANJ010000063.1:0-5280 GCA_964486415.1 uncultured Anaerolineales bacterium | reverse complement strand
CGGGTTGCGGGTTGCAGTTGGGTTATGTCGGTTGAGCTTTTGGGCCAGAGACAGGTTTGAGTGCTTCTTCGATCTCCTCTAGCAGTTCTTCGATGGAGAAAGGCTTGGGAATGAAGTTTGCCGCACCCAGGGCGATGAGGCGCTTGCGCTCTAAATCCACATCGGCTATGTGCGCGGAGAAAGCGATGATAGGGATGCTGTGCGTCATAGCGTCCCGCTTCAAGTGAGTCAAGACCTCGTAGCCATTCATACCCGGCAGACGAAGGTCCAGCAGGACCAGATCGGGGCGATGGCGACGGGCCAAAGTCAACGCCTCGTAGCCGTCGACAGCTACCAGAGGGGTGAAACCGATCTGCCGCATAGTTATCGAGAGAAGCTCGACAGTATCCATGTGATCATCCACGATCAGCACGCTCCCATGCCAGCTCAATTCTTCCTCGACACTCCTAAGCAGTTCCTCGCCCCCTACCGGCTTGATGAGATAATCCGCGATGCCCAAATCCCAAACAGTACCATCGTCAGGCATAATTGTCAGTACAATAACGGGTATCTCCTCTGTTTCCGGATTGTCATTCAAGCGACGGAGCACTTCCGTGCCATCTATGTCGGGAAGCCGGCGATCAAGGATAATGATGTCAGGGTGATGCTGCATTGCCCACCCCAACACGGGCTTTCCGCTACCCAAAACGTGGACCTTATACCCGTTTTCCTCCAATTGGAACTTGATCCATTGGGCCACATCACGCTCGTCATCCACGACCAGAATTGTCCGCATACGAGCTACCAAGTGGGGCACTTGCTCCTCTTCCTCCTGGGTGGGCATAGGCAGAATGAAGGTAAATGTGCTTCCTTCATCGGGCTCGCTCTCGACCCACACGCGCCCTCCGTGCATCTCCACAAACATCCTGACGATGGAAAGACCCAACCCGGTCCCACCGATGTCCTGCACTACTGGATGATCGGCCCGATAAAAGCGCTCGAAGATATGACCCAGATCATCCGGGTGGATGCCGATTCCCGTATCCCGCACATCGACGCGCACCGCCTCCTCGACGGGGTAGGCATGGATTTCTATCGTGCCACCTTCAGGCGTGTAGCGGATGGCATTGCTGACCAGATTAGTGAGCACCTGATTGAGACGGCTCCGGTCACCCATAACCTCGGGCATATCACTGTCCACTTCATATGCCAAGGTCTGCCCCTGGGACTGAGCCTGACCCGCCAGCGCAGTCACTACATCAGCGATCACCTCTCCTATCTGCACCGCTTGAGGTTCAAAGCGAAGCCGTCCCGTCTCCACCCGCGAGATGTCCAACAGATCGTTGATCAGGGCCGTCAGCCGGTCGGTGTTGTTCTTGATGATACCCAGGAAACGCCTCTGATCCTTGTTGATGGAGCCAACCGACTCGGTGTAAATCAGATCGGTGTATCCCTTGACGGCCGTCATCGGCGTGCGAAGTTCGTGCGAGACAGTGGAGATGAATTCACTCTTGGCCCGATCCGCCTCGACCTCTTTGGTCACATCGCGCAGTATAGTCACCACGCCCAAGAAGTCCTCCCCATCGACTTGTACTGAGGATAGGTGGGCATTTATGATGCGATCGTCTATCTCCAGGACTGTTTTATAGGCGGGGATCACCTTGGAGGTCGAGGCATCGAGGAGCTCCTCCATGGCGACCTCAACCTCTTGTCCATCCTGCGCTTTGAAAAGGGAAAAGAGGGTCCGGAAATCCTCACCGACGAGTAGCTCGGCGGAGGTATTCAGGATACGCTCCGCCGCCGGATTGACCATGATCGTCTCCCCGTCGGCATTGTTCACGACCACGCCGTCGGCGATGGAGGTGAGGATAGCCTGATGCTTGGTGCTCTCCTCCTGCTGATGTCGGAGCATCTGGCCCAGCTCCTGGGATTGAGCGCTGAGGAAACGGTATAGCTCAGCATTACCAATCGCCGCACCGATCTGGCCGAGAACTGAGCGCAAAAGCTGGACGTGTTGAGGTCGAAAGGCTTTTTTCTCGGGGGCGCCCAAGATCATCAGCCCTTGGAGCTCCCCATGGGCGATCAAGGGAGACATAATCAAGGAACGCACACGGGGACTGACCAGCTTATCCACCCAGGGCTCCACAGAATCGCTCTCCAGATCATCGACCACTAGCATGTTATCAAGCTGGCCCAACTGCCAAGCCGATGGGAGCACATCGGTCGAGATTCCTTGAGAAGGGGGCTTGCTATCCCAAGCGATCGTCGTCTCCGGCAAGAGAAGGGCGCCATCGCTCCTCTGGACGATAAAAATCGCCCCCGTCGTGGCAGACGTGGCAGACATCACCGCGTCCAGGGTCCTATGAAGCAGACGGCGCAGGTCCAAACTGGAGGTCAATTCGCGGGTGATTTCATAGAGGGTCTCCAGCCGGGATTTATCTTGGGTCAACCCTTCCATTCCGAGAGCGGTGTAGCGGGCGATAGAGGCAATCAGCGCGTTGAGATGCTCATTCGCCCGCTTCCAATTCGCTTCCTCCGGCAACTGCTCTCGAATGGCTTGGGATAGACACTCGGCGATGGAAACCAGGGCACGAGGTGTGACATCGCCTAGAAGCTCTCTTTCGGCCCAGAGGTGTACATGTTCGGACAGCGCTTCCTCTGTGTCCGCCGTGAGCGCCTCAAGAAGCACAGCCCAGCGGGAGGTGCGCTCGGCCTCTTCGAGTTGGGCGTAACCCGGTAAGTCACGCGCCAACTCGACCCATCGCGCTTGCACATCCGCCCTATGCTGATCCAGCCACGCGCCGAAATTCCAGCTCATACTCACTACCCTTCTTCAGAGAGCTTTTTCTTCTCCTCTGCTAGTAACACCCGCCGCAGGACTTTGCCCACCATAGTCTTGGGCAACTCGTCGCGGAACTCGACGAACTTGGGGCGCTTGTAGTATATCAAATTTTCCTTGCAGAAGGCGAGCAATTCTTCCTCGGTAGCGGTCTGGCCTTCTTTCAGCACGACGAAGGCTTTCACGCGCTCTCCCTTCTCCATGCTGACCGGCACGCCCACCACCGCGCACTCCTTGACCTTGGGATGTTGATACAGGACTTCCTCGACCTCGCGGGGGTAGACGTTGAATCCGCCCGCGCCCAGGATCATATCCTTCTTGCGATCCACGATCTGGAAGTAGCCGTCCTCGTCCATTCTCGCCATGTCGCCGGTGTGGAGCCAACCATCGCGCAGCGCGTTGGCCGTCTCGGTGGGCATACGCCAGTAGCCCTTCATTACCTGTGGCCCGCGCACAACCAACTCGCCGACCTCACCAGGAGATAGTTGTTTTTTTCCTGTCTCCACATCCATGATCTTGGCGTCAGTGTTAGGAAAGGGAAGTCCGATGGTGCCGATGCGATTTTCGCCAAAAATGGGGTTGGCGTGAGTGACCGGTGTGGCCTCGCTGAGGCCGTATCCCTCCACCAGCCGACCGCCGGTGAGAGCCTGGAACTCCTGTTGCACCTCGACCGGCAGCGGAGCCGCTCCGCTGATACAGGCTTTGATCGAACTGATGTCGTATTTTTCGATCTCAGGGTAGTTGACGAGGGAGACGTAAAGCGCCGGTACTCCCGGATAGAGCGTGGGGGAGTGCTTGTTGACCGACTTGAGGATATGAACCAGCACACGGGGATCAGAGATGAGCAACATCGCCGAGGCGGTGCGGACCGCCAGGTTCATACAGGTGGTCATGGCATAACTGTGGAACAGGGGCAAGGAGGTCAAGATCGTCTCCTCACCCTCGGCTAACTCAGAAAACCACGCCCGCACCTGTAAGGCGTTGGCTTGAACGTTCCGGTGTGTCAGTTGCGCACCTTTTGAGACTCCAGTGGTGCCGCCGGTATACATCAACACAGCCGTCTCGTCTTGCTCAACGTCAACCGATTCGGGTCGGGCCGGTGCGCCGTCGAGCACATCCTGAAGCCAGTAAGTGTCGGCGTCCCCGGAGATGTCCTGGCGATGGCCTTCCTTTTTTTCCACTGCGGCGGTGAACAGGAATTTTAGCAATCCGGGGAAATACTCCTTGATGTTCGTCACGATGACATCACTGAGCTTCGTTTGAGCACGAACTTGCTTCACAATCGGGTATGTCAAACTGAGGGTAATAATTGTCTCTGCCCCTGAATCTTCCAACTGATGTTGGAGCTCGCGGGCTACATAAGAAGGGTTACACGGAACGACGACTCCACCGACCATCAGGGTAGCATAATAAGCTATGACAAACTGAGGACAGTTAGGGAGATGAACGGCCACCCGATCGCCCTTCTCCACACCCATCTGTTGCAATGCAGCAGCGAAACGACGCACTAAATCGAGCAGTTCACCATACGTGATCTTGGCATCCAGCAACATATCACCCAGCGGCTCTACGACGTTGCCGAAGATCAAAGCTGTGTTGTTGGAATACTTTTCAGCAGACTGAATGAGATTCTGCGTGACGGGGTAAGGCGGTATCTCTATCTCGGCAGATATACCTTCTTCATAATGAGCGAGCCAGGGCTTTTCTACTGTCATCATCGTCATACCTCCCTTGTTTCGAGGAATAGGGGGACGCCTGGATACTTGGGAGAGTGTCCCCTTGAGAGTTAGTTCTTCATCGCCTAAGCGATTTCCAGATGTGGCACGTAGCCTCAGCTACCGTGTGATAGGAAGTCGACACCGACAAGTCAGTGATAGTATACTTGATTCAAAACAGGTTGTCAACGCATTGAAAACATAGAAGCGCAACGTGACAAATCCTAAAACAGGTGATAAAATTGCGCGTCTGGGCAATGTCTGCTATCATCTAGGCAGAGGGGTGGGAATGAAAATTGGCATCATCTCCGATACACACGATAACTTCAGCAATCTGGAAACGGCGCTTGATCTGCTACAAGCGGAGGGCGTGAATACTCTGCTTCATTGTGGCGATCTCTGCGGTCCCGGCATCATTCAGACACTGTCTGGGTTAGAGGTTTGGATCGCGCGCGGGAATATGGACCGTCAATCCGAACTACCAGAGATAGCCGCTCAAACGCTCGGCTTTGGTCGGATGAAGCGTTTCCATCGACTCACGCTGGATGGCTACTCCATGGCGATGCTTCACGGCGATGACGAAGAACGGCTACGACGAACAATCGCCTCGAATAAGTACGCATATGTCCTCCACGGACACACGCATCGGCGGCGCGATCAAAGTATAGGCAAGACACACGTGATCAACCCTGGCGCGCTGGGCGGTATGCGCTGGCAAACCCGTTCGTTTTGCATTCTTGATCTGAC
>CAZANJ010000062.1:1406-10991 GCA_964486415.1 uncultured Anaerolineales bacterium | reverse complement strand
CTCTAGGAAAGGCATTTCTCAAAATGAAAGGTTGTGCCCGTTCTTAGTATATCACCGGTTTTGATAGTCAAAATTCATTATGCATCAATCGCGAAGCACATACAAAGTATGACTGCCCCTCGGTAGGGATACGTGTATACCATCAAGCTGTTCTATAACACAACCTGCCAGTATAGTTCCCCCTTGCCATATTGCGTCACCGTTCAACATCAGTACTCGCGTATCATCGCTGAAAGGTATCACAACTTCTCCAGTTGTGGTGATTGGCGCTATCACCTCAAGCTCGCAGCTACCAAAACCTTGACATTCCCAGTGAGCCTGCAGTTCACCATCCTGAAGTGGCAAAGTGCCTGTTGCGTAGCGCACGCCGCTGAAAGCTGGCTTGACCATCCAGGTATCCGCTTTCAGCCTGCGTGCACCGAGAACATACGTGGTGAGAAACCAGGTCGGCGCACCTCCCCAACCGTGAGATAGACTTGCAGGGTAACGCAAATGTGAATTGACCCCCTCCCACCACGTCACCGCTCCCAAATCCAACAAACGCCCATAATAAGCCTCTATCAAGTCCAGTGCTTCGGGAATGCGATTTGTTTTACCCAATGCTTCCAACACCCAGAACATACCGTAAATCTCTATGTTGGCCCAAGGGTCTGACGGTGGGTATGGGTCAGGGAGCATCTCCACAAGGGATGAGGTTACGTTTTCCATATACTGCCCCGGAACCATGTCATAAGCCAAGGGCCAGGCCTGTGCGTGAATAGTAGGCGTAATCAATTCCCCCTCAAAGAACGATGTCGCATACCTGCGTTGAGAGGGAAGATACAAGCGAGCGTTGACTTGCTGTTTTACCAACTCGGCTTTTTGACTCCATTTGAGTGCATCAGCAGCATTATCGGTGGCTTCAGCGATGTCGGCGGCATCCCTTAACGTGCCATAGTAAAGCGCATTGAGAGCTGTCGATTGACCATAACGGCTGTGATAGCCGGCCCAATCTATAAGTGCCGTCTCCCACCACTTGCCAAATGGAACGTCTAGTAACCCCGTGTTCGGATTCTCATAGCTCTCAAGATAGCTCATAAACTCTGGCAAAACGTGATAGACCTGTATCGCGAAGTCTCTGTCCCCCGTGGATTGCCAGTAATCGTACAAGTTTTGTACCCAGAGCATACCATAATCGAGTAAAAGCGTCCCATTGCTGTTGGGAGCCAGAGCGGGCGGACGCCCTTCTTCGAATGCATCCGCCATAAACAACAGGCCTCGTCTCAAAAGAGCCGTATCGCCGAAGGCGGCACGATTGATGTGATCTTCCACATAAGCGTCACCCCACCACTGCCCTCGTTCCCTCCAGGGCGTATCGGTGTAAGCATCATTCATATTAGGTCGCAAAGTATCGACGCCCACTTGCCATATCTCATAAAGAAGAGGGTTAGACGAGTGAAACTCCCCCCGTTGCTCAACTGGGTATCGCTCTTCATAGACCGTGATGTTTTCGAGTTTGATGGGCGCGCCGTTCCAGGCAGCGATCAAAATGTACCGACCGGCGCGAGCATCTATGGTGGAGATAGAGCGAGGTGTTCCATCCAGCGTCCAGGAATCTACCTGATTCCATTGAGGATTAAGCGAGCCGGGGTAAGGCAAGGGGCGAAGGGTACCCGTCAAAAGGCGCTCATCCCAACCAATGTCGATAACTGAGCTGGCGGGTCCAACGACATCAGCCGTCAAACGACCGTGTACGGTGCGTCCCAGGTCCAATACCGAGTAGGCCGGACTTGTTGTAAATTCCACTGTCATACCTGCACCGTGTGAGACGGATACGGCATCTGAGCGACTCACCGGCTCGGCCAAGAGCAACCTTCGACCAGCGTGGATGCCTTGCTGGAAAGGCAAATCTATCTGTAGGTCTTTTCTAGAGATGTTGAAGGTCGCTCCTTGAGGAGGCACATCGACAAAGGATAAGTTGTGGGGGCCTGGCCCTATCGCAGTAGAGGCGGTATATACATCGGGCCGGTGATCGCCAGCTTTTTCCCACTTGAGCTCATCGCCGTCGAGCAGAGCCAGGCCAGAAAGTGACACCTCTGTCCCCGTGAGCGTCTCCACGACGAACTCTGTTGAATTGAGCGCTTCGAAAGTGAGACTGTAGGGATCGGTCGTCGAGGGTTCAAGTTCACCTATCTCGTATCCTGGGGAGAGCAAGCCAACGTCGACTACAGTAGGAGTGAACGGCACGTTGGCTAAAAATGGTATGGAGCGCGGCTGATAAAGTGGTTCACCGGGGAGGTCCTTCACTACAGCTGCGGACCACCCATCGTCAGAAAAAGTCGGCAGCATCCAATTATGGGGAAGCTCTCGCAAATCGACCAGTTCCGTCGGCCCGATGAGTTCCCAGCTATGAACGGGCACAGCATTCTTCCTCCATGCATCGGGCCGCAGCACTTTCCATTGGGGCCCTGTGCGCGTTACCATCTGAAAACCTTCGCTTGTCATCCCCTGAAGGTGACCGATCAGGTGTGGCGTATCAGATTCAGATCGCCTGGTGTTTGGCGCCCACTGGACCAAAACAGCGATGAGATGAGCGCCGGGTTGTAAATCGTCGAGTCGATAAACGTCATATTCTTGTCTAGTTCGAGAAAAGCGGGTTGGGCCACGCCCTACCCAGGCTCCATCAATCCACATTTCATAGCGCGTGTCGGCGAAGACGAGAAACTGTGCCTCCTCCAGTTTCTTAGTCAAGGTAAAAGGGTGTCGAAACAAGACTACTTCATGAGAATCCGGTGCAGAGGAATGCACCCAGATAGAGTGGTTCTGTAGAAAAGTATCTGGACGTATTACCAGAGGAAGATGTATGGTGTAGGTGAGAGGGGATTCCGTCCTAAAATTTACGCTCTCGTTTTGGTGTTCATTATCGGAAAGAGAAAGACTTTGTAAAATACCCCCCCAGGCGATAAACAACACAACCGTGAAGAAAATGGCTTTCGCCAGTTTTATTCCTCCACTGTCCCTTTTATCAACCGCTTTGCTCATTCTTCACTCGCTACTACCAACTCCCCCCGCCGCACCAGATCCGCGATCAGGCCGATCAGACAGACCTGGAAACCAACGATGGTCAGAATCGCTGCCAGAATCAGCGATTGCACCTTGCCCGTCCCGTAGCCTTGCAGGAAATAATACAAAAAGCGCAGCCCGATGACCACCCCCCCGGCGATCATCACCGCGCCGAGGCTCAAAAAGAACCGTAGAGGCCGATACATAATATAAAACCGCAAGATCGTAACAATTGAAATAGCCAGGAAAGAAGGAATGCTGCTCATCAAGCGTGACCGGCGAGTCTGCGGGTTGGTGCGGATCGGCACATAAACCACCGACATGCGCCGCGCCCCGGCCTGGATCAGCGTCTCCAGCGTGTAGGTGTAATCGCTGAGCACCGTCAAGCGCAGCGCCGCTTCCCGCGTGAAAGCGCGAAAGCCGCTGGTCGCGTCTGGGATGGGAATGCCGGCCGCCCGCTCCACCACCCAACTGCCCATCCGTTGCAAGAAGCGCTTGAGGAACGAGAAATGCTCCAGCACCGCTACCCCTCGATCTCCGACGGCGATGTTGGCCCGCCCTTCGAGGAGGGGACGAACGAGCCGCTCGACATCTTCGCCCCGGTACTGATTATCGGCGTCGGTGTTGACGATGATGTCGGCGCCCGCTCTCAGGGCTGCCTCCAACCCCGCAGTGAAAGCATAGGCCAGCCCCTGATTCTGCTTCAGCCTGACGATGTGCTCCACCCCCAGCTCCTGCGCCACCTCGACGGTGCGATCAGTGCTGCCATCGTCCACCACCAGCACCTCGATCTCATCCACGCCGGGGAGTGTGCGCGGCAAATCACGCAGCGTTTCGGGGAGGGTAGCTTCCTCATTGTAACAGGGGATCTGGATCACGACTTTCATACGCTTGACATTCTATCATACCCATCACCCACTGTCAAAGCAGCGGCCCGCGCGGGCAAATTGACTTTCCCCTGTCAACGTGGGATAATACATCGAATGTCAAATTAGCAAATGACAAATGACGGAGTGTAACCCACAATGGAACAACTAAACATAGAAAACATCCTCCTGCAAGTGCGAGAGGCGCTGGCCGAGGGCAACTGGGATAAAGCGGTTGTCCTGGTGGAAGCGCTCCGTCCACCCGACCAGGCCGATCTATTCGACGACCTCCTCAACAGCGAGCAGGATCAACTGCTGCCCTTGCTCGATCTGGAAGACTCCGCCGACATTCTGGAGAAGCTGGAGGAGGAGAAGGCAGCGGAAGTAGCGGGGCGCCTCTCCACTGAAGACCTGACCCGCATCCTGGGGGAGATGGAGCCCGATGAGGCCGCCGACCTCCTGGGCGACATAGAGCCCGCGGATGCAGCCTTGGCGCTGGCCGTCTTGGAGGAGACAGAGGCCGAGGGCATCCGCACGCTCCTGATCTATCCCGACGAGAGCGCCGGTGGCCTGATGACCCCGGCCGACATTCTCCTCCAGAAAGAGATGACGGTCGAGGAGGCCATCACCCACCTGCGCCGTATGAAGCCGAACACCGAAACCGTCTACTATCTCTTCGTGGTGGATCAAGAGAGGCGGCTGGTCGGTGTAGTTTCCCTGCGCCAGTTGGTCGTCTCCCCGCCCCAGACCCGCATCGCGGAGATAATGGACCCCGATGTCATCCAGGTGCAAGCCGAGGCCGATCAGGAGGAAGCCGCCCGCCTGACTTCCCGCTACGACCTGCTGGCCCTACCCGTCGTGGACGAGGAGGAGCATCTTCTGGGCCTCATCACCCACGATGACATCGTCGAGGTGCTGGAAGATGAGGCGACCGAGGACATCTACCGCCTGGGTGGCGTGCCGGAGGAGCAGCCGGCCGACGTGCCGCTTCCGTCCGCCTTGCGCTCCCGTCTTCCTTGGCTGGTGCTTAACCTGGGCACGGCGATGGTATCGGCCCTTGTCTTGAGCATATTTGAAGGCACCGTCGCCCGCGTGGCCGTCCTGACCGCTTTCTTCCCCATCGTCGCCGGTGTCAGTGGCAGCGCGGGTACCCAGACGCTCACCGTCGTCGTGCGCGGGCTGGCCCTGGGCGAGCTTGATCCACAGAATGGTATGAGGGCCTTGAGCCGCGAGTTGCTCATCGGCATAGCGAACGGCTTCGCCGTGGGCGGCCTGATCGCCCTGATCGCCTTGGCCTGGAAGGGAATACCCCTGCTGGGAGTAGTGGTGGGATTGGCCACCCTCCTGAACATGATCGGTGCGGCCATCGCGGGCGCACTGGTGCCCTTGGGCCTGCAATTCCTCAAGATCGATCCCGCCCTCGCCTCCCCCATCCTGGTCACCACCATCACCGATGCCTGCGGCTATTTCATTTATTTAGGATTAGCTACACTCGCTCTAGGAACTTTGGTATAACAGGAGTTTTCCATTTGAGAATTCGGAAGTCTTTCACTGAATACCTCGGAGGGAAGACTAACTCGCCATAGCGTTAAAATCCGCTGTGCAATGGGCCTCTTAAGACTTCTCAATTCTCTACTCTCTACTCTCCCTATGTATAACAAAGTCGTCGTCCCACTCGATGGATCAGAGCTGGCCGAGGGAGTACTGCCCTACATCGCGGCGTTGACCCAGGCGCGGGGAGGGCAAGTCTTCCTTCTATCTATCGCGCATACGGCAAGGGGCGCACTATGGCCATTCTCCGATCTCCAGCCTGGCGCGGAGCAGCAGCAGCGCATAAGACAGGAGCTGGAAAAGTACCTACAGGCCGCGGCGAAAAAGCTGGAAGCGAGCTCGGCCGAGGTACAATTCCGCGTGCGCTTTGGCCGGCCAGCCGATGAAATCCTGACCTTCGCTGAGGAAATCGACGCTGACCTGATCGCCACATCCACCCATGGGCGTTCCGGCATCGGCCAATGGGTCTTCGGGCGCGTGACCGACCGACTGCTGCGCGGAGCCACTTGCCCCGTCCTGCTGGTGCGAGCCGGGCAAGCGCGAAGCCCGGCCACGTACCAGAACATCCTGGTGCCCCTCGATGGCTCCGAGATGGCGGAGCAAGTTCTTCCTTACGTGAAAGCCCTCATCCAACCCAATCATACCTGCGTTTTCCTCATCTCCATCCTGATGACGGGCCTGAGCGATCGCACCGTAGCCCTGCTGACCAGCTACCCGCCGGGCCTACAACTGGCCACAACCGCGCTCCATCACGCCGAAATACAATCACGCTCCTATCTCCGCAGCGTGGCCGCAGTACTGCGCGAGCGCGGAGCGGCGGTGCGTATCGCCGTCCGCCAGGGCTCCCCGGCCGATGAAATTCTGGATTACGCCGCCGAAATCGAGGCGGACCTGATCGGAATGACGACCCACGGCCTCTCCGGCCCCAGTCGATGGGTTTACGGGAACGTGGCGGGCAAGGTGCTACAAGGGACGCGAAGCCCTGTGCTCCTCGTCCGCCCCAAGGAGTTGAGCTGAGGTGCATGGTGCAACGCACTTCAGAAGTGCATTGCACCTGGAAGGAGGTTGAAATTGCGTTACTTTAACACCGCCGGGCCAGTGCGCTGCGAGGATCACTACTGCTTACCCCCCCTTGGGCGCTTCGACCTGGACGAAATACTAATGCTGATCGCGCAGCAAAAATACTTCGTGCTGCACGCTCCCCGGCAAACGGGCAAAACATCAAGTTTGCTGGCGCTGGCCGATCACCTGAATCGAGGAAATGACTACCGTTGCTTGTACTTCAACGTGGAGGTGGGACAGGCGGCCCGGGAAGATGTGCAACGGGGTATGCAGGCCATCCTGAACGAGATGGCGTCCTGGGCCAGAACGGTGCTCGGCGACTCATACGTAAAGAGTATCTGGCCCGATGTCCTGAAACAGGCCGGAGAGAACGCCGCTCTGGGTGAAGTTATGACTCTCTGGGCAGAGCACAGTTCCAAGCCCTTGGTCCTCTTGATCGACGAAATCGACGCGCTGGTGGGGGATACGCTAATTTCCGTCCTGCGACAGTTACGGGCAGGTTATCCCAGACGCCCGGCCTACTTCCCGCAAAGTATTATTCTCTGCGGGGTGCGCGATGTGCGCGACTATCGGCTTCACGGGCGCGGCAAGGAAGTCATCACCGGAGGCAGCGCATTCAACGTCAAGGCCAAGTCACTGCGACTGGGTAACTTCAGCCAACGGGAAGTGGAAACCCTCTACCGCCAGCACACCGAGGAGACCGGTCAGCACTTCGAGGACGCGCTCGAACTGGCCTGGGAACTGACGCGCGGTCAACCCTGGCTGGTCAACGCGCTGGCCTACGAGGTCTGTTTCGAGATGGAAGCAGGCCGGGATCGCTCGACGCCGATCACAGCCGAGATGATGATCGAGGCGAAGGAGCGCTTGATCCAGCGCCGCGAGACCCACCTGGATCAACTGACGGACAAATTACGAGAAAATCGGGTCAGATCAGTGATCGAGCCACTCCTCACCGGTCAGACGCAGCCGGAGCAATTGCCCATCGACGACGTCGAGTACGCGCGAGACCTGGGCCTGATCAGGATAGATGGTCAGTTGCACATCGCCAACCGGATCTACCAGGAAGTGATACCCCGTGCGCTGACCTACACGACCCAGTTGACCATCAGCCAACAGACGGCGGATTACGTCGCGCCGGATGGGCGCCTGGATGTGAACCGTTTGCTGAGCAAGTTCCAGCAGTTCTTCCGCCAGCACTCGGAGCATTGGCTGGCGCGCTTCCAATACAAGAAGGCTGGACCGCAGTTGCTGATGCAGGCTTTCTTACAGCGCATCGTCAATCATGGCGGGCGAGTCGAGCGGGAGTACGGCCTGGGACGAATGCGCACTGATCTGCTGGTAGTGTGGCCCTACGGCGAGGATCAAGTGCAGCGCGTCGTGATCGAGCTCAAGATCCTCTACGGCTCACTGGAGCGCACCATCGAAGATGGCCTTGAGCAGACCTGGAAGTATATGGACCGCTGCGGCGCGGACGAGGGGCACTTGGTGATCTTCGACCGCGACCCAGGGAAAGCCTGGGAGAGCAAGATTTTCCGACGCGAGGAAAACTTTCAGCCGGAGGCGCGGCTGAATCTTCAGCCGATCACGGTCTGGGGAGTGTGAGCCTTGTGTTGAGACGATTTTGGTCATCCGTCATTCGTCATTCGTCATTCGTCATCATTCTGCTCCTGGCACTGGTCACCGGCGGCCTGGCCCGCTGGCTGCTGGTGGATCTGCCCTCACCCGCCCGGCTGTATGAACACACCGCCGCTCCCTCCACTCACATCTACGACCGGGATGGGCGGCTGCTGTATGAGATACTCGATCCCCACGGCGGCGCCCACACACCCCTCTCCCTGGAGGAGTTGCCGCAGGCCTGCATCGACGCCACCGTCGCCACCGAGGACGCCAGCTTCTACCGCAACCCCGGCGTCGATCCCTGGGCCATCCTGCGCGCGCTGTGGATCAATTTGCGCGGCGGGGAGATTCTCTCCGGCGGCAGCACCATCACCCAACAACTGGCTCGCAATCTCTTGCTCTCGCCCCAGGAGCGCACCGAGATCAGCCTGGAGCGGAAGCTGCGCGAGTCAATCCTGGCCTGGCGTCTGGCGCGACGCTACACCAAGGATGAGATTTTGACCCTTTACCTGAACGAGAGCAATTACGGCAATCTGGCCTACGGGATCGAGGCGGCCGCCCGCATCTACTTCGCCAAGAGCGCGGCTGAGCTCGATCTGGCGGAATGCGCGCTGCTGACCGGGCTGCCCCAATCGCCCGCCGTCTACAACCCACTGGAGAATCCAACCGCCGCCCAGGAGCGCCAGAACGTGGTGCTGAACCTGATGGTCAAGCACGGCTATCTCTCCCGCGAGGAGGCCGATCTGGCGGCCCAGGAGGACCTTCAGTTCGCCTCGGCCCCCTTTCCCATCGCAGCGCCCCACTTCGTGATGTACGTGCGCGGCCAGTTGGAGAAGGAGTTTGGGCTGGAGGCCATTTACACCCAGGGCTTGCGAGTCTACACCACGCTTGATCTGGATGTGCAGAAGGCGGCCCGGCGCATCGTGCGCTATCGGCTGGCCCAACTGGCCGATACCCGCGAGGGGGAGCCGCCGCGCAACGTGCATAACGGGGCCGTGGTGGTGATGGACCCACAGAGCGGCGAGGTGCTGGCCATGGTCGGCAGCCCCGATTACTTCGATCCGACCATCGACGGCGCAGTCAATGCCACCGTCGCCCAGCGCCAGCCCGGCTCCTCGATCAAGCCCATCACCTACGCCGCCGCCTTCGACCCTACACGTCCTCATCCGCTCACGGCGTCCACGATGATGGTCGACGTGCGCACCTCTTTCCTCACCCGCGAGGGCGATCCTTATGTCCCGCTCAACTACGACCGCAAGTGGCACGGGCCGGTGCTGCTGCGAGAAGCGCTCGCCTCCAGCTACAACCTCATCGCCGTCAAGGTGCTGGATCACGTGGGCATCGAGGAGATGACGAAGCTGGCCCGCGCGATGGGCATCACCACCTTCGATTCCTCGCTCCTTCGATTAAGCTCAGGGCTGAATCTTCAGCTACAGGCAAGCTCAGG
>CAZANJ010000062.1:0-1306 GCA_964486415.1 uncultured Anaerolineales bacterium | reverse complement strand
CATAGCTTTGGGCTGGCACTGACCCTGGGCGGCGGCGAGGTGCGCCTGCTGGAACTGACCGCCGCCTACGCCGCCTTCGCCAACGGGGGGCAGCGGGTGGAGCCGGTGACCATCACCCGCGTGGAGGATAGCCGCGGGCGCATGTTGAAGGCCTGGGAGACCGCGCCGGGCGAACAAGTGATGGACGAGCGCGTGGCCTATCTCATCACCGACATCCTGAGCGATAACTTCGCCCGCACGCCCACCTTCGGGCCGGGTAGCGCGCTGCGCCTCTCCCGCCCAGCGGCGGTCAAGACCGGCACCACGACCGATTGGCGCGATAACTGGACCGTGGGCTATACGCCATCCCTGGTGACCGGCGTCTGGACCGGCAACGCGGACAATGAGCCGATGCACCACGTCAGCGGGGTGACCGGCTCGGCCCCCATCTGGCACGATGTGATGGAGTTGCTGCTCAAGGGCCGACCGGTGCGCGAGTTCGTGGAGCCGCCGGGAATGGTGCGCGTGGAGGTTTGCGCGGATAGTGGGTTGAGGATGGAGAGTGGAGAGTGGAGAGCGGAGACTGGAGAATGGAGGGTGCGGAGGCCGGTGCGCTGTCCGCATACTATCAATGAGCTCTTCATCGCGGGGACGGAGCCGACGCGGGAGGATGATTGGCATTGGGAATACGGGATTGACGTGCGCAACGGCCTGCTGGTCGGGACTGATTGCCCCTCTGAGTTCGTGGCGCGGGAGCGGTACACGCTCTATCCCGCCGAGGCCCAGGACTGGGTGTACGAGCGGAACATCCCCCAGCCGCCGGAGGATTACTCGCCCCTGTGCCCCGCCCTTCAGGACGATCACGCGGTATCACTTCAGGGCGACCACGAGGGATCGCCCCTACACATGACCAGCCCAGATCAGGGGAGCAGCTACCGCGTCTCGGCGGAGATTCCGCGTTCGGCGCAGCGGATCGTCGTGGCCGCCCGCCCTGTTGAAAGCGGCAGCGTCACGCTGCGGGAGGTGACGCTGCTGGTCGATGGGCGAACGCTGGCGAAGCTAAGCGCCCCGCCCTACCGAACGCTTTGGACGATGGCGCCTGGGGAGCACGTTTTCACGGCGGTGGGTGTGGATGAGGCGGGGAATAGGGTTGAGGGTAATCGTGTTACAATAGAGGTCGAAAGATAGAGATTCGGATCGTTAATCTCGGATCAGAAGCGGGTTGCACCCTGCTGTTTATGAAGCTGAAAGTTACGAAATCCGGAGGTTAAAATGAAAACCAGAAATTACTTGCTAAGCGCGATTTCGATCATCGTCATCATCAGCA
>CAZANJ010000061.1:0-11001 GCA_964486415.1 uncultured Anaerolineales bacterium | reverse complement strand
CTCACCGTCACCGATTACGGCGGACTGGTCGACACCGATGTCTCGAACGTCACCATCGTGGCGCCGATCGGGAGTTATACGGAGCGCGTGTTCGGGCCATTGTATCTGGGGCCAACGTTGCGTCTGTGGATTGCACTGCTCGTGGCGCTTGGTGTGGGGGGAGTTTTTGCAGCAGGGGGGTTGAGGAAACGGTAGCGGAGGGGATGGGGAGCAATCAGCAGTTTGGTCGTTTGCTGGGTATCACCCGGCCCACTGCTCTTCGCAGCGAATCCGGCAACAGAGGCGCTAGCAGTGCCCACTCCTCCGCGTTGAGGGCACGCAGGAGGATCAGCGCCGCCCCGTAGATTACAATACAAGCTATCAGCGCCAACGGGCGGCTGATGGGTGCTAACAGTAACGCCGTCGCGCCCATCGCCAACCCGGCCAGCGCGGGTCGGCCCACTGCTCGCACCCAGGCCCCCGCGCCGATTTGCACGTGACGCTCCAGCTCGAAGTGAAAGAGCAGCGCCAGCAGCAACTCCCCGGCGATGATGATCCAGGCCGATCCCACGTAGCTGAAGCGTCCCACGAAGATCAGGTTGGCCGCCACCGTGAATAACACGCGCGATCCAGAGGCGATCAGCACGTAGCGCTGGCGTTCGAGCGCGATCAGCACATAGTTGGTCAAGCTGTTGAGCCAGCCGAAGAGAATCGACCAGATCAGCAGCCGCAGCACGATGGCGCCGTGAGGCAGGTAGCTCGCGCCGCTGAGCAAGCCTACCAGCGGCCCCGCTAACAGGGTCACCATCAAGGCTACCGGCAGCGCAGTGATGATCAGCAGCTTGACCGAGAGGCGGTAGGATCGTCGCAGCCCGGCGCGGTCCTCGGCGGCCTGGCGTGACATGACGGGGAAGACGGCGAATGTAAAAAAGGAGGGTATGATGTTGAACGCATCCAGCCACTTGCGGGCGGCGTCATACCAGCCGACTACTGCGTCGCCTTGCAGGTTTTGCAATAGCAGCACGTTGAGGCCGGGGAAGAGCGCTTGTAGTAACAGTGAGAGCATCAAGGGCCAGCTTTCGATCAGCATGGCTCGCTGTGAGGTCCATCGCAAGCGATTCGGCGCCGGCGACAGAGTGCCCCAGATCGACCGTCGGGCCAGGATCGCCAGCACTGTCATCGTCACGGCGTTGGTCAGGATGGAAGCGCCCGCCAGTCCGACGATGCCCAGTCCGCTTACCAGGGCCAGTACACCCAGCGTCACCTTGACGATGGTGGTGACGGTCTGGATGGCGGCGGGCACCTCGTGTTTCTCGTAGGCGCGGAAGAGAGCGGTCAGGCCATTGGATAGTGTCCCAGGCAGCAGTCCCACGTAGAGCAATCCCACCGCCCATACCGTCTCTCGCGCCAGTGGTGCTATGACCAGCGCTTGCCAGCCGACGAGGAAGCCGATCAGCACCGGCGTCGCGCCGGCCAAGAGCAGCAGCCGCAGCGCCGTGGTGTTGACGAATGCGGCTCGTGTGCGCTCCCGGTCACGGGCCACCTCGCGCATGAGGTACATGTCCAGCCCGAAATTGGTGATGATGTCGAACCAGAGGAAGACGCTGATCGCCGTGGCGTAGCGCCCGGTGCCCACCGGCCCCAGGATGCGGGCCATCAGCGCGGCGAAGGCCATGTCGATGGCGCGGTTGAAGAGGCTGAGCACGATGGGAGCCAGTGAATTCTTCGCCACCCGCCGGACTGCGCTGGCGCGGCTTCCGTCCACCTCCTCGCGGTAGAAGAAGCGCCAGAAGTAGATGCCTATCAGGAAGAGCAGCGTCATTCCGGCGATGAAGCTGATGAAGGCGCCGATCTTGACGCTATCGGGGCTGTACTTGAAGCGCAAGGTCCAGGCGCCGGATTCTTCCAGCAACACCCCGCGGAAAGTGCCGTTCACCCGATGCAGCGTTATCTGCTCCTCGGCATCCTCGCCGGCCCCCTGCGGGCGGACGAAAACCTTCCAGCCGGGGAAGTAGGCATCAGCCAGCACCAGCCAACTGGGCTCGGATACAGTGACATCGACGAAGACCTCGTTGTTGCGGTAGCTGGTGACCGATTGGGTAGTATAGGGTGCGGGTTGTGCACTTTGTGAAACATCTTGCTCCTCTAACTCATCGCTTTCCAGTATCACATAGTAACGCGGATCATAGGCTTGCACCGCCATATTGAAATTGTCGGTCTTCACTGTGGCAGAAGCCGGGAGCGTGAAGGCACGCGGCATCGCGCCGAGGTTTTCGTAGACGCGCACTCCTTCATCCTCATAGACGAGTTGGTGTTGGGGTTTGTCGATCTCGACCTCGGTGATGACGTATTTGACGTTGAGCAGATCGGTGAGCGGGCTGTCGAGGCTGGAACTCTGGTGGAACGAGGCAATGCGGTTGTACTGGGTCTCGCCCTGAGGTTCGATCAGGGCCATATAATCGCGATACTGATCGGAGAAGAGCGAGTCGTAGCCGTCCACGCTCTGGAGGTCGTAGAACATCCCCACGTTGGCGTTCATCGTCTTGGTGGTGCCCGGCGGCGTGAAGGCGGCATAACGCCAGAGCGATTCGTCATGTTTCAGAAATTCGACCACCGGCGGAGTGTAATCCAGCAGCGCCGGATCGACGGCCGGGTGGAAGCCCACGCCGAAGAGGACGAAATCGACCACCAGCAAGATGATCGCCAGGTACTCCCACACGGGCTTGTCCTGAGCGCCGCCGAAGGGCAGATAGATCGGGCAGCGGCTCACGCGCAGGACGATGCCGGTGCCAGTGAGCAGCAAACTGAACAGCGCCACCCACTTGGCCTCGTAGGAGTAGAAGGCGTGGTGATCGGCAAACGCCGTGGGCGCCTTCGCCAGCGACCAGAAGACCCGCTCGATCAGCGGCTCGATCTGGGCGAAGAAAGCGCGGCTGAGCGCCAGGCCAGTCAGCGTCGCGATCCCGCCCCAGAAGGCTATGCTGGCCAGAAACGTTATCAGCGAAGGCGCACTGTTGAGAAAGAAAACCTTGGACGTAAGGCGTAATGCGTGATGCGTAATGCGTGATGCGTAAGACGTAGTGCGTGATACTTGAGACGTAATGCGTGATGCTCCCTTGCTCCCCTGCTCCCTTGCCCTCCCGCTCCTCTGCAACACATCGACGCCGAAGCCGGACAGCACGGCGACGGAGAGGGTGAGCGGAAAGACCCAGCGGAAGGGTGAGTGCGATTGTTTGAGCAGCGGCAGGGCGTAGACAATGGCGTAGAGCGGCGTGCCGAAGATGCATCCGAGGGAGAAGAGCGAGAGCAGGGTGAAGAATGGTATATGAGGATGCCGCCACCAACTTACCAGTCTACCGATATACCGGTTAACGGGTAGGTTAGTAGACTGGGAATTGGTAGACCGGGGATTGGTAAATTGGTGGAGGATTGCAATGGCGGCAAAGAACAGCGGCAGCAGGCCCAGGTAAGCGCCGCCCTCGACGTAGTTCTTGATGCCCCATTCGTGGCTGAGGATCGGTTGGCCGTGAGCGTTGACGGTGACCGGGACGCGCTGCCACCGGAAGAGGTCGAAGTGGTCGTGATGGGCGGGGTTGCCGAAGAAGTTGGGCACAGCGAAGGTGATCAGGCGCCGCCAGGGATAGGCCCAGCCACGCACCTGGGCCAGTGTCGCTGCCGCTTCGCCGCCTCGAAAACTGGTGGAGACCACTTCGTAAAGGGGAATGAATTGCACCGCGCCCAGCGCCAGACCCAGCGTGACCATCACCGCCAGCCACAGCACAGGCCGGCGCAATCGACGCCACCAAGCGCCTTCCCTCGTTTCACTATCTCGTTCCCCTGCTCCCTCGCTCCCTTGTTGGACAAGGCGCCACACTGCGTAGAGCGCCGTCACCAGCAGCACGAAGTAAGAGTTTTCCGCGTGCCCGGCCAGCATCTGGCAACCCAGCCCAATCGCTCCCAGCAGCGCCCAGGGCAAGGTCGCCGGTCGCCCGCCCAGCGCCGGCTGCTGTCGCACGATTAACTCCACCATCGTCAGGATGAAGGGCAGCCACGAGGCCCCGGCGATGATCATCGGATGCACGATTGAGGTCACCATGAAGCCCCTGAACTGGAGGACGACCCCGACGACGAGTGATCCTAACCGCCGGATTCCCAGCACACGGGCGAAGATGTACGCAAAGATACCGGCCAGTCCCAATTGCAACCAGGTGAAGACGCCGAAGGCGCGCCAGAGCGGCATCACGTAAAAGAGGAAGCTGAGGGGATAGAGAGCCGAGTGTTGCCCGTTGGCTAGAAAGGGATGTCCAGCGAAAATGTAGGGGTCCCAGAGGGGCAACTCGCGCTCCTGAATAGCCTGACGGAGGAACCGCTTCCAGGCGTAGTTTTCCAGGAGCAGGTCTGCGACCAGGTGATTTTGAGGATGTGAGATCTCGAATTGGGGGGCCGCGCTCCGGTATGGCTCGAAGGTGAAGAGCACATCGACGGGCAGCAGCGTCTTGGATCCCAGCGCCACCGGTGCGAGCAAGAGGAGCGGGAGCAGAAGCAAGAGGATGAAGATGCTCAGCTCGGTCAGGAATTGGGAATGGCGCAAGAAACCGCCGCTCAATTCATCATTCTCCATTCTCAACTCTCCATTCTCAAGGAGTGATGGCGCCACCAAATTTTCCAGACGCCCAGGGCGGCCTCGATCTTGACCGGCACAGTCATCTTGGATTCGCCGATGTGTCGGTCCTCGAAGTAGATAGGTACTTCCCGTATCCGGTAGCCGAGCCGCTCGGCTACGTAGGCCATCTCGACCTGGAATATGTAGCCCTGCGAGCGGATGCGGCTCAGTTCGATGCTTTCTAGCGCTTCGCGGCGCCAGGCTTTGAACCCGGCGGTAATATCGCGCACTTTGCAGCCCAGGATCAGGCGGGCGTAGAAGTTGGCCCATTGGGAGAGGAGCACGCGGCCCAGTTCCCAGTCCTCGTCCAGTTCGCCGCCCTCCACGTAGCGGGAGCCGACCACCACGTCGTGCGTCGGGATGTGGGCCAGCAGTCGGGGCACGTCAGCGGGCGCGTGGGAGAAGTCGCAGTCCATCTGCACGATGACCTCCGCCCCGTGCTCCATAGCCCAGCGGAACCCATCGATGTAAGCGCGGCCCAGTCCCCGCAGTCCCTCGCGGTGATAGACGTGTACCTGATCGGGATATTGACCTGCCAGTTTGTCGACGATGTGACCAGTGCCGTCGGGGGAGGCGTCGTCCACGATCAGAATGGACATGGCGGGGAGATTCAGAGCGAGCAGTTCTTCCGTCATCGGGCGGACATTCTCGGCCTCGTTGTAGGTGGGGATGACGATGGTCAGTTTCACGGTGGTCGCTCCTAGCAAAAAAACGCCCGAAGCCCTGTGCTAGCAGCTTCGAGCGAACTCGGTGAACAGCGATGGCAAACTCTTAAATTAGCGGCAGGAAGGATACTAGATTGGCTGTCTCTCGAACAGTGCTTTTTTTAGTTCCCTCACGCTGTTGAAGCGGCGGTCTGAGAGATCAAGCATTTTAATTGTCACGTTCAAGGGTTGTGTCTCTTTACTGTCTTGTTCTACTTCCCAATCTGTGTAGGGATAGAAAAAGGACACAGCCTCTTCCAGCCGCGTTGTGAGTAAATGCTGTATTTGCCGCGCTTGTTCCGGTGTGACGATGGCGAGAAAATCATTGGTGTCCAGGTGGCCCACGAAAGCTTCGGGATTTTGGCCTTCCTGCAAAGTGTGGCTTAGGACTAGCGCCACCGCACGCACGACGTCATCCCGTGCTACAAAGCCGTAGTTTTCTGAAAATGCCTTTAGCCCTTGTAGCCCTATGGCTATCACGGTTTGGTTGGGGCATTCTAATAGTTTGCTCAGGCGTTCTTCTGACAATGTAGGTGTGGGCAGACCGGTGATGGGGTCGCGAGCGTGCTTCATATCGGAGCGTTGCAGCACGTTGCGCACTCGTAGGCGCAGCTCTTGGAGATCAAAAGGCTTGGAGATATAATCGATTGCGCCCAGTTCCAAGCCGGACAACCTATCCCCTTTCTCTTTTCGTTTGGTCAAGAAGATGACGGGGACATGCTCGGTGCGACGTTGTGAGCGTAGATGCTCACATACTTCGTACCCGGTTATGTCCGGCAGCTGAATGTCTAAAATGATTAAATCGGGAAGATCCTTTTCGACATAATCCAGCGCATCTTTTCCCCAGCCAACTGAAACGGCATGGTAGCCCTGGGCCTCGAAGTAGGAACTGAGCATTTCGGCGGTGTTGGGCTGATCTTCTACGATGAGGATATGTGGGTCCTTAGGCGTATTGTTTTCCTCTTCCCAGATAGGATCAGCGTTGTTCGGCATAGGAAAGTTTATCCTATCGGGTCCTTGTAGATAGCATATGTACAAGCATCGTCGCCCATAGCCACGCATTCGATCTCATCTACGCGGAACTTTCGGCCACCGCTGACCCAGTGCAAGCCCTCTTCCAGCAGCCCCTTGCCAGCGAAGCAGATCGGCCTGTCGGCTGTGCGTCCCCAACAGACCGGGCAGGGGTTCATGATATAGGCGTAGAACTCGCCGCGATCCTCGACGGTGCTGTGCTGATCGCTGAACTTGGTGAAAACTTTGGCCATCGCCGGAATACCCGCTTTCAGTTTTGCCTTTAATGGCAGAACCTTGAAGGCCAGGTCCCCAACGCCGACCATGGCGCCGAGTTTTTGCACGCCCTCGGCGAAAGCAGCCCGTCCAGCCCGCAACTGCAACCCGCGCCCTCCACGGGGCCCATACAGCTCGTCTAGGGCGCCGTTAAGGGCCGAGTAGTCGGCGAAGTCAAATCCTTTCTCCAGGTTTGCGGGTGGATAATTGTCGATTAGATGGGAAAGTCCGGCGAGGTTCAAGACGGCGTTTAAGCCGTTTTTACCCATTACTTCTTCCATCGCCTCAAGATAGATGCGGGCGATTAGGTTAGGATAATAATAGCCACTTGGTTCAATTCGCTCCACTTTAGGCCCTCCTTAGAAGTCTTTCGTTTATAGGGCTTCCAGAATGGTAGCCAAGTCCTCGGATGCTCGGCGCATGTCCAAAAAAAGCAAGCCTAGCTTAGTTTCCTGACGGGCCAATACGGTCAAAACCGCTTCCTCACCAACAGCGCGGAGAACAACGTATCCGCTTTCGCCTTTAATGTAAATCTCGTCCAACAGACCGCGTCCTAGCTCGCTGGCGATACGTTCGCCGAGGGAGAGCATCGCGGCTGACATAGCAGAAACACGGTCTTCTTCGACGCCTGCTGGAAGGGAAGAGGCCATTGTGAGGCCATCCACGCTCACGACTGCTGCGGCCTCGACATCTGGGGTGCTCATCTGCAATTCCTGCAAACGATTTACTAAGCGCTCGGTGCGGGATCTTTCCGCCATAGTCGCCTCCTTCGTTGCCTCTCTTGATGCCGATGCTCTTGCTTCTTATGCTAAATAAGTTATGGGAGAATACCATACATCACTCCCATTGTCAAGCGCTTGTCACATCCCAAGGGCGTGGTATAATCCCCGCTTGCGTTTTTATGCTAATTTAGGATCGTACTGTCACAAGGAGGAGCAGATACCGTATGGGATTAGGGGAATTTCTGGACATGATCGCGGCATGGGCTCAGTCCATTGTCAGCACTATGGGATATCCGGGTTTGGTTCTGGTGATGTTCTTGGAAAATGTATTTCCTCCCATCCCCTCCGAAGTCATCCTCCCCCTGGCTGGTAGCTTGGTTTTAGAAGAACGCTTCACGCTTTTCGGCGTGACCGTTATGGGCATCATCGGCTCTGTGGCCGGCGCATTGACTTTCTATGAACTCGGTCGCTTGCTCGGCGAATCGCGGGTGCGTGGCCTCATCCGCCGCTATGGGAAATGGCTGATGCTCTCGGAAGAGGATTTCGATAGGGCCCTGGACTGGTTCAACCGCTACGGCGAGTCGGTGATCTTCTTCGGGCGCATGGTGCCGATTGTGCGCAGCTTGGTCTCCATCCCGGCCGGCCTCGCTCGTATGAACCTGGCCCGTTTCGGTATCTACACAGTCATAGGAACTGGGCTTTGGAGCTTTTTGCTCGCGCTCGCGGGTTACTTATTGGGCCAGAGTTGGCCCCTGGTCAGTGAATGGATGAGCCGCTACGAGAAGGTCGTGCTTGTCGTGGCTGTCGTGGCCGTCTTGGCCTTCATCGCCAGGCGCCTGTGGCTGCGCCGCCGTGATGTATCCGAGCCGTTGGTAGAATAGTGTCCACTGACTCCATAGCAGAGGCGGCTACGCCGCCGGATTTCTACGCCAGGCGCCGCCCGGCACGAATTAGGGCCAGTAGAAACATCAACGTCAATCCCCCTAGCATTCCCACCAGTGTAATGCTGCTTATTTCCATCAGAACAGAGCTGGTTTTCCCTCCATTCATCAATGCGCTGACGCCCATCAATGCCACTCCCACCCCAGCCGCGTTCCACACCCCGTGGATGGTCACGGCGGCGAAGTAGGAGCCCAGAAGACGCCATAGCCGCCGCGCCCGCCAAAATTCCCCCCAGCCCCAGCCGACTATTCCGCCCGTGAAGCAATGCATCACAGTGGCGCCGAAACGGGCCAAGGCCGCCAGTGCCCAGCCGTCCACTCCTCCCAACGCCCCGTTGAGCAAATTCTCCGCCAGTGCGAATCCGGCCCCGCTGGCCACGCCCCAAAGAAAGGCGCGGGCGGGCGAGGGTCGCACCCAACGGGCCGCTATCCCACCCACCAGCGTCTTGAGCAATTCCTCGATCAGCGGCACGGGGATGGAGAATAGCCCCAGCAACGAAAGGGCGACCGGCGGTGAGAGGAGTAAATTCAACAAGTTGTCCTGATCGGCCAGCCAGAACGGATCCTGCAATTTTTCCGTCAACGCCATGACCTCATCCGAGCCACCGAATATCGTCAGAGCGACCAGAACTGCCACAAAGACGAGGATGAACGCCACCAGTACCTCGCTGAGCACCGCCCCGCCGATGGCCAGCGTGCCGCCGCTGATCGCTCCGGCCCAGACCTCGCGGCGAGATCCATTTCTCCCTTGTAACCCATATCCCACCATCCGCAAAACCAGCAGCGGCGGGAGCGCCATTGCCAGAACGTGCACCGGTGGTAGCAGCACGGCGGGGGCCAGCGAGAGCGAGCTGATCAGCGTCCCCAGGCCGTAGACCGCGGCCAGCGCGAGCCACAGCCACCCGCTGCGCTTGGGCTGGAATGGGAGCGCGGGACGTCCACGCCATCCCGCCCATCCTTGCAGCGCCAGCGGGATGCCCAGGATGATTCCCAGCGCCGTCCCGCCCGCTATCGGCAGCGTCTCGGAAGCGGTCAGCCCGCCCCCAATAATAAAGCTCAACGCCAGCATCAGTAACCCGCTCCCCAAAGCGAGCGTGGCAAGAAGTGCCCCTCCGATGCTGGCGATGAGCCAAAGTGTGCGACGTTTCATATGTTTGGATGCTGAACTACTTCTCCTCGATCAGAATCGTCTTCAACGTATCCGGTTCGGCGTCCTCGGCCCCTGGTTGAACCTCGGTCAAGCTCTCGGCCACGTCCATGCCCTCGACCACTTCCCCGATGATGGTGAAGTTGCCCGTGAACTCCGGCTGGGGTACATAGTTGATGAAGAAAGAGCTGCTGTTGCGCCCCGGCGCGGGGGTGTAGAGCGCCAGCTTCCCCGGCTCCTCAAAGGTCAGATCGGGCGAGGTCTCGTCGCCGCAGTAGTAGCCGGGGTAAGGCAACCCGCCCCCGGTGTTGGTGGGATCGCCGCTCAAGGCCACCATCTCCGTGTCCACGTAGAAGAAATCCAGCCCATCATACCAGCCTTCCTCGGCCAGGAAGACGAAGCTGTTGACGTTGGTGGGCGCTTGTTCGGGGAAAAGCTCGACGACGATGTCCCCCTTGCTGGTGCGCAGCGTGGCCTGGTATTCCTTGCCCTCATCGATGACCTGCGGCGGCGCCTCGTCATACATGTTTTCGCTCATCTGTATGAAGTCGATGAAGCTACTGATCTGGCCGAACCCGCCGAACTGCTGCGTGGGGTAGAAAATCTTGTTGACTACGTAAGTCGGAGTCGCCATCTGGCCATATTCCTGGTAGGCTTCGTAGTCGGCCATGATCTGTTCCTCGTAGACGTGGTCTTCCAGTTCCTGAGCAAAGCGTTCGGTATCGAGCTCTAACTCCTCGGCATATCCGACTAAAGTCTCCTGCAACTCTTCACCAGAAAATTGTCCCCATTCCTGTTGCTTCTCGTAGAGCAGATCGTGCATCTCCCAGAACTTGCCCTGTGCGCCAGCGGCCTCAGCGGCCTCGGCGGTGATGACGGCCTTGTCGTGAATGCTGATCAGCGGTAAGTGGCGGTAGATGAAATGGATCTGATCGCCGTATTGCTCTTGCAGGTACTCGCGCATCGTGCGCAGCCCTGCGCAGGCCGGGCATTGGAAATCGGCGTATTCGATGAAGGTGATGGGAGCGTCCTTGGGACCTTCGATGTGATCGTCCTCATCTACCGATGGGATTCTCTCCTCGACGGGGAAACTGAACGGCTCACACGTGGCCGGCCCAGAGGGCGTCGGGCTCGACATAGGTGTGGCTGATTCTCCCTCTGTTTCCACTTCTGTTGTAGGAGATGGTGGGGGTGATGTCGATGTCGATTCAGGCTCCGGTGACGGGGATGGCGGCAAAGTCGGCGTGCTGCATCCGGCGACCAGAGTGACTAATAAAACGATTGAAAGTACAGCTAACTTGCGCACAAAAACCTCCTTGTTGCATCATCGGTGCTAAACACTCAAAGCCACCGTCCTTGAGCATCTTGTGCGGCAAGCGTGCTAACTCATTGCTTGACCGCGATGCTATCGCGGACGATGGCCGAATGTTCAAACGGTCTATTCCGCACCGAAACTAAATTTCGTGGCGGGTATTGTACCATAAAGACTAGAACTCGGCTACCGAAGGGTTTTCGAAGCGATTCAAAAATCGGCGGGTATGGAAACCCGCCCTACATA
>CAZANJ010000060.1:0-11010 GCA_964486415.1 uncultured Anaerolineales bacterium | reverse complement strand
CCCAATTCACTAGCAAAATCGCTTTACCCCAAAAATTTATGGGAGAGACCACTAGTCCGTGTTATTTAGATGACAAGGGTTTCCATGCGTTGCAGTTCCGTGAGGAGTGATTGGGGCGTGAGCGCCGCCTTGCGCATAAACCCTTGCGTCTGCTCATTAAGAAATTGCTGCTCCTCCAAGCTGACGTCGACGGCGGTGAGCACGATGATGGGAATATCGGACGCCCCTCCCTCGGACCGCAGTCGATCCAGCACCTCGAAGCCGCTAATCCCCGGCATTATCAAATCGAGCAATATAGCATCGGGATGTTC
Source organism: uncultured Anaerolineales bacterium (assembly GCA_964486415.1). Classification (GTDB taxonomy): domain Bacteria; phylum Chloroflexota; class Anaerolineae; order B4-G1; family B4-G1; genus CAZANJ01. The sequence continues at coordinate 10,699 of CAZANJ010000060.1, read as the reverse complement.
GCTGTTCGTCAAAGCGAGTCCTTCCTTCCCGTTGTAGGCAGGGAGCAGAGTGAACGTCTCGCCCGGCAGCATCTCTCGCAGAAAAGGGACCAATTCGGGGTCATCATCTATAACCAAAACCCTGAATCTCTGGGACTCGGGCACTGAGGCCCTAACTCGATTGAGCAGTTGATGTAAATCGGCCCGGCGCACAGGCTTGACCAGATAATCCACCGCTCCCAAACTGAGCGCCAACCCACTATCCTCCAAAGCCGAGACAACCAGCACCGGGATCCCCCTCGTCTCGGGGTCCGACTTGAGAGCCCGGAGCACTTGCCAGCCATCCTGTTCGGGCAGCATAATATCAAGCGTGATCAATTTTGGCTTCAGCTCACGGGCCCGCTCCAGGACCCCCTTGCCGCTATAGTGCTGAATGGGAGTGTATCCCTCCTGATGCAGATAGAAGGAGAGTAGGTTACTGAATTGGCGATTATCCTCCACCACCAAAACCGTCTTGCTCCCACTTGGCGGAAGCTTGGGGATTCCCGCTTGCAACGCCGGCCCGGCGATGGGGAGCAAGAAGGAAAATGTCGCGCCGTGACCATACTCACTCTCCACCCAGATGCGCCCCCCGTGCATCTCGACCAGCCGCGAGCTGATCGCCAATCCCAGGCCCGTGCCCGACATCTGGTCGGTCTCTGAACCGTTCACCTGACGGAACTCCTCGAAGATGATCCCTTGATCCTCTGTCTTGATGCCGCTGCCGGTGTCAGTCACGGAGAAAAGCATCGTGGCCGAGTCGCTCATACAGCAAGAGAGCGTGATCTCCCCGCTTGACGGAGTGAACTTATTGGCGTTGCTGAGCAGGTTGAGCAACACCTGTTTAACTCGGGTACGGTCAGCGTTCAAGTCGGGCAGATCATCGGTTATTTCCAGATGCAGCACCTGCGATTTATCTTCGAGCAAAGGAGCGATGGTCCCCTTCACCTCCAAAAGCAGCTTCGTCACATCGAAGGAGGCCAAATCAAGATTCATGCGCCCAGCCTCAATCTTGGAGAGATCGAGAATGTCATTGATCAGAGTCAAGAGGTGTCTCCCGCTGGAGTGGATGATGCCTACAAGCTCCTCCTGCTCCTCGGAAATCTCACCGACCAAGCCATCTATCAGCACCTCGGAGAAGCCCAGTATGGAACTCAGCGGCGTGCGGAGCTCGTGGCTCATACTGGCCAGGAACTGGCTCTTGAGTTGATCCAGCTCCTGCAAACGCGCGTTCGCCTCCTCCAATGCCTTGGCCCTTTGCTGTAGCTCGCCCCGCGCCGCCTCTACCTCCTCGAAAAGGCGTGCGTTTTCGATAGCGATGGCGATCTGAGTGCTGAGTGTCTCCATAGCTGAGACGTCCAACTGATCGAAAGCGTCAAACTTGTCGCTCTGCATATCGAGCACGCCGATGATCTCCGAGCCGCTGCGGATCGGCACGCTTAGTTCCGAATTGGTCTCCTCTTCCCACTTGCGAAAGTAATGGTGATCGGTGCGCACATTGCCGCTGATCTGCGTCTCGCCGGTCAAAGCGGCGTATCCCGTCATCCCCTCACCGATGCTGACATGCAGATCTGAGGGGAAGACATCGGCATAGTCGCCAGCGATTGACTGCAAGGCCAACTCTTGCCGCTCCTTGTCGACCAGCAGCAACATCACGCTGGGGTAATCGAAAGCCTCATGCACCGCGTTGACGATAGCGTTCAGAAGATCGCCCAGGGCTAGCTCACTGCTAACGCGACGCCCCACATCGTAGATCAACGCGGATTGAGCCCCTCGCCGCTGCGTCTCGCGGAATAAAAAGGCGTTCTGATGAGCGATTGCGATCTGATCGGCGATTACCTCCAGCGCCACCTGATCGCTCTCATCGAAGGCGTGGGTCATATCATCCTCCACTTCCAGGACACCGATCATACCCTCGCCCGTCTGGATCGGGACGGAGAGTGAGGAGGGAGAGAGCCAATTTCCCACTCGGTAAGGGGTGGGATCAGTGGAGGCATCATCGACACGCACCGTCTGGCCGGTCCGCGCCGCCAGTCCGATTGCGCCCTTGCCCACCGGCTGCCGGTATCCCTCGGGGATAAATTCCTGGAAGCTATCGGTGACAGAGGCCGCATAAAGTCGCTCTTTCTCTTGGTCCATCAAGAAGACGCCCGCGCGTCGGAAACCAAACCGCTCGGAGATGAGCCGCACCGTCTCGTCGAGCAACTGTTTACGGTTCAAAATAGCAGCCGCGTTCCGCGCCACCTCGGAAGCGGCGGCCAGATGGCTCGCCCGTCGCTGCGTCTCCTCGAAGAGCCGGGCGTTTTCCACCGCGACGCCGATCTGCTGACCGATGGCGTCCATAAGCGCACAGTCGTTTTCGTCGATGTGGCGCGGGGCAGTGTCGAATACACATAACACACCCAACACCTGCCCCTTATGCAGGATGGGGGTGCCAGCGTATGACTGGATTCCCATCTCCAACAACCAGCTTGTTTCCAAACCCAGCGGCGGTTTTGAGCGGATGTCTTGGATGCTGAGTGGTTCGCCTTCCCGATAGACGAAGCTGCATAGGGTGTCTTCCATGTCACAGCGCAAACGTTCGATCAGCGCTTGAGGTAAGCCCGTCTGGCCGACCAGTTTAAGCCTGTTGCGACCCTGATCCACCAGGGCAACTAATCCCCCTGTGAAGTTCAAAACATCCAACGTGTGAGTGAGCGCTTCATCCAGTAGTTCCTGTAATTTCAACGTGCCGGATATGGCCTGGGCCACAGCGTTGCGGGCGATCAGTTCCTGGTTCTGACGTTGCAGTTCCTTCTGGGACTGCATTCGCTCGATGGCGCGACCCAAAATATGGGAGGCATTTCTGAGGAAACCGATCTCATCCTCCACCCAGGTGCGGTGTTGCTCCGTCTCGTCGAAGCCGAAGAAGCCATAGAGGTCACCTTGGCTGAAGATGGGGATGACCAGGACGGACAGAATATCCTGTGCCTCCAACAAATTTCGCTCCGAATCGGGTAGCTGTGCCACATCCGCTACGGCGATCACTTCGTTTTTATAAAGCTTATCCATCCACCAGGGCAAAGCAGTCGCTTCCAGATTCTGCAAGTTGTGGATCTGGGGCGGGGTTCCCGCGCTCACCCATTCGTGGGTGTTACTCATTTTGATGCCGCCATCGTGGAGCTTGAAGATATAAGATCGGTTGACCTCCAGCACGGAGCCAGTGTCGCGTAACATCTCGTCGATGGCCTGATCAAGATTCTGGGGATCGACGAAGCGGCCCGATACTTGGCTCAGAACGCGCTCCATCTCCAAGCGTTTGGCACGCTCTATTTCTGCACGCTTGCGCACTGTGACATCGCGCACGACGCCGATCACACCGCCGAATTCCTTCGCGGTGCCCTTGAGCATCGACAGCTTGGTGCTGAACCATCTCCCCTCGCCCTTGATCTCCAGGGTGTAATCGAACTCCTGTACTGTGCCGGTGGCCTTGACCTTCTCAATAGCATCTCTCAATGTCTCCGCGACATGGGGGGGCAACACGTCACTAAATGGACGGCCCAAAAAATCATCGGGGGGAAGTCTGAGCGAAATGTGTTGTGGCGGCTGATAGTAGTGGCTGAAGACTCCGTTCTCGTCCAGCACGAATACCAAGTCGTCCATCGAGGTGATGATCGAATGTATTTTCTCCTCGCTCTTCCGCAGCGCCTCCTCCATCTGCCGACTCCGGGTGATGTCCCGTATGATGATCACCCGACCAGCGCGAAGCCCACCCGGTTTCATGAAAGGAGACAGGCGCAGGTCGTAGCGCCTCTCGCCCAGCGTGATCACCGTTTCCAGCTCCGGGCTATCTAGGCATCGCGCAATGGGAGAGAGCGGCCCGGAGAGCACCGCGGCTGCTTTCTGCCCGACAGCGTCAGACGAGCGCGGGCCGATGAGACGCTCCGCAGCCGGGTTGAAATCCAGGATGCGATCCTGTCCGTCCAAAACGATCAGGCTATCGCTCATATTGGCGACCACGGCATCATACGCCACGGGCACTATGTCCAGCAAGCGGAAGCGAAAGATAGCCCAGGCTACCGCTAAACTGGTTAAAGTGAAAGCGAGGGGGGTCAGATCCAGATTTGGGAAGGGGTTCAGGCCGGAGAGATAGAGCATGTTCCCTACCCAGGGAACTATTGCGCCTATCAGCAGGGCGATCACTTGTCGGCGATAAAGATGCCGGGAGCGCAAGACGGCCCGGATGAGGAGGAGAGAACCGGCTAATAACAACAGGTAAGAGTAGGCGATATGGAGCCAGAAAGCGGAGCCATACACATATGCCATCGGCAGCGCTTGGTCACTGGCGATCAAGCCGACCTCGCGCCAGACCAGACCGTGCTGACCGTTGGTCCAGGCAAGCAACAAGACGATGACGGGCTCGATAGCCAGTAGAGCCAGATTGCGCCTCGTCACTTTTTCTTCCCACCCGATGTATTGGAGCACGAAGATCAGCCACGCGCCCGGCACGGCCATGATGCCCCAATACTGCATTTTCGCCCAGAAGAGCTTGGCAGCCAGCGTGGAGACGCTAATCTCCAGAGCGTAGGCCAAGGACCACTCGGACACAGCCAGCGTGAGGATCACGAAGGGAACAGTCCCCGAGACCTCTCGGCGCCGCCAACTATAAAGCGCCAAGGCAGCTAGTACCACTGCGGCTGTGATCAAAAGGTAGCTATAGGGTGAAAAGTAAAACCGCATATGCCCTCTCCGCTGATTCCACAGAGAAATCCTGGTGTTTTGTGCAACAACACGCCGTCTATTACGTTTCCAACAACCCGTGGTCCATCGCGTAGCGCACCAGATCCACCCGACCACTAGCGTCAAGCTTACCCATGATATTTGCCCGGTGGGTCTCCACAGTGCGCACGCTGATGTGCAAAAGCTGGGCCGTTTGACGGTTGGTGTGGCCCAGAGCGATAAGGCGTAACACCTCCGTCTCGCGCGCGGTCAACGGCTCAACCAGATCATCCCCCACATCATCGGCCTGAGACTGGGATTGTCCCGCAAGTAAAGCGCGGGTCATAGCCGGATGGACATACATATCGCCGCGCTGGACTGCATGAATGGCATTGATAAGTTCGGATTTGATGGCCCGCTTGGTCACGTAGCCCAATGCTCCGGCCCGGATAGCTTCCTGGAGCAAATCCCTATTCTCGTGGACGGTGAGAATGAGGACCCGAGTATCGGGCAAAGATTCCTGAATTTGCTGAGTAACTTCCACGCCATCCATGCCCGGCATACTGATGTCGAGCAAAACAACATCCGGCTGTAATCCAGCAGCCCGACGCAAAGTCTCTTGCCCATCGGTCGCCTCGCCCACGACCTGCACATCAGGTTCGGGACTGAGCAGGGCACGCAGGCCAGCCCGCATCACGCCGTGATCATCGGCGATTAGAATACGGATCAGTCCGCTGTGCTTATTCTCTGCCCGCTTGGACATACGGCACCTCCGCAACTATGGTCGTCCCCTTCCCAATTTCACTCTCAATGGTCAATGACCCTCCTACCATCTCAGTTCGCTCCTGCATACCGAGCAGGCCTAAACGGGTGCCTTCCTGTGATACCATATCCGGGTCAAAGCCATCGCCGTTGTCCTCGACTATGGCTACCACCTGATCGCCGCGCCGCTCCAGGAGCACGTCAATCCGGGTAGCCTGGGAATGGCGCGTGTTGGTCAGGGCCTCCTGCACAATACGATAAAGGGATGTCTCAATCGCCGCCGACAGGCGCTCTTTTCCAAGACCTACCACCTCGAACCGCGCGGTCACGTCGGACTGCTCGTCGATGACCTCGACATAATGTTCCAGCGCTGGCACCAGTCCCAGGTGATCCAATGCTGCAGGTCGCAGGTCCATCGCCAGGCGATGCAGATCTTCCAGCGTTCTATCTATCAAGCCCTCCAATTGGTTGATGCGGGTGATAACGGACACCGGATTATCCACGTCTCCCTCCATCAGGGTCAGGCTCAGCAGCAGGGAGGAGAGAGTCTGCCCGATTTCGTCATGTAGCTCCCGCGCTACCCGTCTGCGCTCGGCCTCCTGCACATCCACCAAGCGATGGGAAAAGGCGCGCAGTTGCTCGCTGTTGGTGCGCACCTGCTCGAAGAGCCGCGCATTCTCAATGGCCGTGGTCGCCGGTTCCGCCAGCAAGCTCAGCAAGCGCAAATCCTCCTCATCGAAGGTGCCGCTTATCTTGTTGACCGCTTCCAGGGCACCGATGACGCGCCCTCTGCTGCGCAAAGGCACGCACAGGAGGGAACGGGTGACAAAATCTCCCTCCTCGTCAAAGCCAGAAAACCAACGAGTATCCTGCAACACATCTGGCACCAACGCTGGCTCGCCGTGCTGCACCACCCATCCCACGATGCCCTGATCCATTGACAAACGCTCCCCCTGTACAGCATCCGCGCCTGCACCCGAAGCTGCTGCAAACCACAAATCGCCCTTCCCCTCATCACAGAGGAGCACCGAGGTCGCCTCGGTATCCAACAGATGGATGCTGTACTCGGCGATGAGGGTCAAAGTCTCCTGCAGATCCAGGGTGGAGTTGATAGTTTGGGCAATCTCATTCAGGGCAGCCAGTTCCCGGTTGTGGCGCTGGATTCTCTCCTTCGCCCGCTTGCGCTCGATGGCATAGCGGATAGCCCGCGCCAACAATTCCGCGTTTACCTGCCCTTTGATCAGATAATCCTGCGCTCCGGATCGCACGGCATCAACGGCCACGTCCTCGTCGGACAATCCACTTAACACAATTATGGGTAACTCCGAGGCTTGATCCTGCAGACGCTCGAATGTCTCCAGCCCTCGGCTATCAGGAAGGCCAAGATCCAATAGTACCACGTCAAATTTATCGGAGGACAACCGCTGCAAGCCCTCCGACAGTCGGGCGGCGCGAACCAGATCGAAAAATGGAACGCTCGCGTAATCCAACATCTCTCGGATGACATTGACGTAGTAGGTTTCGTCCTCGATTAACAGCACTTTGATTCTATCACTCATCAAGTATCTCTCCCATTGGGGCTGTAGCTATAGACTTTCCAGCGCCGCCCGCGCCTTCTCCAGTTCCCCTTCCACATCCAGCTCCTCGAAAATATGTACCGCTTCCTGCAATTGCTCCCGTCCTCCCAACTCCATCGCCGCCAGCGTTATCCCTAGCTCGTAGTTGCTCTTCCCCAGCTCCAGCTTGTTGCCCGCTGCACTCAAGATCTCGACGCTGCTTTGCAGATGCTCACTGGCCGCCTGGAGGCGACCGTCGGCACGGTCTATCTGACCCAGCACGCGGTAGGCGATTCCCTCATATTCACGGTTGCCGATCTCCTGCGCCAGCTCTAGGGAGTGTTGGCAGTATTCCAGAGCCTCCGCCGTGTCACCCAGCGCCAATTCGACATCTGCGAGCAGCTTGTGAGCATCGTTCAAACCTCTCTTGTCGCCAATTTCCGTGTATAGTTCGACCGCTTCCTGAAGGTGGCGAAGAGCTTGTTGATAACTTTCCAGGCCGTGATGAACCTCTCCCAAATTGTTGTAAACATCGGCGATGCCCTTCAGATCCCCTATCTCTTTCCTGATCTCCAGGCTCTTCTCGTAATACTCTATAGCGCGCGGGTAGTCGCCCTGAGTATAGGAAACGCCGCCCAGGTTATTGTAATACATCGCCGTCCCATAGGTATGACCGATCTTCTGACTGATCTTCAAGCTCCTGCGGATTTGCCGGGCCGCTGCGTCGTAGTCGCTCTGACTCCAGTAAACCACCGCCAGGTTGTTGTAAGTGCGGCTCGCGCCATAGAGGTCTCCGATCCTCTCTCGCATCTCGATACACTCTTGAAAGTGGGCAATCGCCTGTACGTAATCCCCCATGCCCCAATAAACGGTGCCCAGAGTATGCTGCAATTCGGCTTCCACCTGACTAGTCTTCTCAACGTCGTCCAACTCACCAGTCAAGCTTTCGATGACACCCAGACCTTCGGCGCATAGTCGCAGCGCATCCTCATAGTCCCCGCGCTGCTTCGCGATCCATCCCATATCGTTATAGATGCGGGCCATTTCCGGCGTTCGCTCCTCGCGACCGAGGGCGCTTCTGGTCAGTTCGAGGTAGCGCATCGCCTTGTCGTATAGACCCTGTAACTCCCAGGTCTTGGCGATCTTGCGCCGCGTCTCGGCGATCTGGGCCGCCTCCGGATGACGGTCAAGCGCACGACGGTAGTTCTCCACCGCCCGATCATACTCTCCTATCAGTCGATAAACGTCCCCCAGGGAGGCGTGGACGTGATAGAAAGGGCGGGCAGAGCGGGCGCGTAGGGGCGGGACTCCGTGCCCGCCCGTTTCCTCTATGTCCAAATCCAGGGACAGGGCGCGTTCGTAGTAGGCGATGGCCGCCTGGTTGGCGTAGCGCTCCTTGGCCCTATCCCCGGCCTTGAGCAGATACTGCCAGCTTTTACGCTCATCGCCGCTCTGATAGTAATGATGGGCCAGGAGATCATAGACTTCCTCCAGGCTACTGGCGTGATTAGCCTCCAGATACTCTCCCATGCGGTGGTGCAGTTCCCGCCGGTGGGCGTACAGCAAGCTCTCGTAGGCCACCTCCTGAGTGGTGACGTGTCGAAAGATGTATTCCCACTCCGGCGCCGGTCTATCCAAGGGGGTCAGATCCAATTTGTTCAGCCGGTCCAGGTTGAGGCTCAGTTTTTCCGGCGTGACATCCACCGGATAGATCCCCGCCAGCGAGCGATGCTTGAAGGTTCTTCCGATAACGGAGGCCACCTTCACCGTCAGCTTGCTGCTCTCATCCAGGCGGTCGATGCGGCTCATCACCAGCGTCTGGATGGTATCCGGTATCTCCACCTGCGCCAGGTCTGCCACTAACTCATATCCCTCACCATCCCTCGGCACCAGGTATCCCCGGTCGACCAGCGAGTTGACCACCTCCTCGGCGAAGAAGGGATTGACCCGCGCCTCGCCGCGTAGAATTCGATCCTGTAACGGCGCCGGAACCTCCTCAATTCCCAGTTTGAACTGCACCAACTTCAGGGCATCTTCCGCCGGTAGATCGGTGAGTTCGACGCGATTAAGGTGATCGTACCGCTCCCACTCGGTCAGCTCGATGGTGGGCCGTCGCAGCGCTATCAGCAGAATGGGCTGACCGACCACGTTGCGTGCCACGTGATTCAGCATCTCCAGGGAGATGGCGTCGATCCAGTGCACATCCTCGAAGATAATCAAGAGAAGGGGCACCTGTCGGGCCTGATGGCGCAACAAGTTCAAGGTGATGTCGAAAGTGCGCTGTTTCCGCAACTGCGCATCCAGGGCGGCGGTCAGCTCATTATCCGGTGCAGGCAATCCCAGGAGCTGTCCCATCAGCGGCGCCCAGCCCGCGAGCGCCGGATCGACCTCTCTCATCCGCTGTTCAATGATGCGCATCTTTTGCTGGGGGGTCTCTCCTTCCTGCTCGCTCAAGCCGAAAAAATCGTTCAAGAGCTCAATCCAGGGCAAATAGGGCGACTGGGAGCCATAAGAGAGGCAATTGCCACCCAGCACTCGCGCTCCCTTGACCTTCTCACGGGCCAGTGCGACCACGTCCTCCAGGAGACGGCTCTTTCCCACACCGGCCTCGCCGCTGATGATCAGTAATTGTCCCTGTCCGGCCGAGGCTCGTCCTACGATCCCCTCTATCTGTGCCAACTCCCGCTCGCGCCCGACCAAGGGGGTCTCTCGACGCCAGCCACCCTCCCATATCTTCGTCCCCTCCCGCGTCCCCAATGGCCTGCAGATCGGGATGGGCTCCCGCTTCCCCTTCACCTGAATTGGGGGCAATTCCTCGTAGGCAAAAGTCTCCTCCACCTGAAGCGCCGTCTGCCGGTCGATCAGAATCTCTCCTTCCCCGGCTGCCTGCATCAGCCGCGCCGAGAGATTGACCACGTCCCCCATCACGGTATACTCCCGCCGCCGCTCCGAACCGACGTTGCCCGCGAAGACGTAGCCGGAGGCCACACCGATGCGCTGATCGATGATAAAGGGCAGTTCGTCCGATTCTATCGCCCGGCGCTGCATGGCCAGGGCGCATCCCACCGCCCGCTCCTCATTGTCCTCGTGTGCCACCGGCGCCCCGAAGATGATGTGCAAGAGACTGCCCTTGTCGCCGGTGATGACGCGGTTCAAGCGCCCGCCGTGGCGATGGACGATCCTCTGCATAGTGCTGAAGTAGCGCTGTAGCTTCTCCCCCACCTCCGGATCATTGTCGTAATCCAGCCCCAAAAAGTTGACGAACAGGCTGACTACCCAGCGATGTCCCCCCACAAATTGGCGCTGGCCTTCCACAATCTGCTCATGCACCGTGGGAGGGAGGTAAGGGACCAGTTGAGTGATTGTCTGTTCCGTTTGCTCCTCGTCCAAGTTTGAAACGTGAAACTTGAAACGTGAAACGGGCATAAGGCGTGAGACGTGATCCTTCGCCTTTTCCGTCAAGTTTTTCACCAACAAGAAATCATCCCGTTCCTCGCCCACGATGATGCCCAACTCATTCCAACTCGTTATGTCCTCCGGCAGACACTCGCCGTCCACCACTACTTCGCCAGCCTTGGCGTGATGCTCCGCCTCCGCCATGCGGTCGAGGGGCCGGCCGGCCAGGACATACTCCAAGCCCTCCTGTGGATCGCCCACACTGAGGG
>CAZANJ010000059.1:0-11014 GCA_964486415.1 uncultured Anaerolineales bacterium | reverse complement strand
GCGCATATTTATCTCGACATCTCCGCCGCCGTCCATCGCCGCGCCGGGCTGGGTCGCTACGCCGAGGGGCTGGCCCGCGCTCTGATCGCCGCAGCCTCTGACCATGGGGCAACCAGAGGAGAGGGCAACCACGCCACAAGGGAGGGCAACCACAAGGGTTGCCCCTACGCGCTTTTCTTCAATCGCGAGCAAGGCGTGGAGCCTCTGGCCGGGCTGGAGCATTTGCCCACGCGCACCGTGGCGCTGGGTTATAAGCCCTGGCGCATGCTGGTCTGGCTGGGCCAACTGACCCGCGCCGGGTTCATAATGGAGCGCCTGCTGGGAAAGGATGCCGCGCTCTTCCACGCTACCGAGCACCTCTTGCCCCCACTGCGCTCCACCCCCACAGTGCTCACCGTCCACGATCTCATCTTCCGCCACTTGCCGGAGCACCACAAGCCGCTCAATCGCTGGTATCTGAACTCGACCATGCCGCTCTATTGTCGCCGCGCCGATCACATCATCGCCATCTCCGAGTCCACGCGGCGGGATCTGATCGCTGCCTATCATCTCCCACCAGAGAAGATCACGGTCGTGCATGAGGCCGCGGCACCTCATTTTGGCCCTCGGTCGGCACAGGCGGTGGAGGCCGTCCGCGCCCGCTATGGATTGCCGCAGCGTTATCTGCTTGTCGTCGGCACCATCGAGCCGCGCAAGAATCTGCCCCGGCTGCTGAGTGCCTTCGAGAGGCTCCACGCCGAGGGATTGACCGAGGCGCTGGTCGTCGTGGGGAAGCGGGGCTGGCTCTACGGTGATTTCTTCGCCCAACTGGAGCGCTCGCCGGTGCGCGAGGCGGTGCTCTTCCCCGGCTACGTGCCGGACGATGATCTGCCGGCCATCTATGCCGGGGCGCAGGCCTTGGCGCTTCCCAGCCTCTACGAGGGCTTCGGTCTGCCGGTGCTGGAGGGGATGGCCTGCGGCGCACCGGTAGCTTGTAGCGACACCTCATCGCTGCCGGAGGTGGCGGGCGACGCGGCGCTCTACTTCGATCCGCGCGACGTGGACGCCATCGCGGAGGCACTGCGCCGCTTGCTGAGCGACGCCGATCTGCAGGCCCAAATGCGACAGTGCGGCTTCGAGCGGGCAGGGACATTCTCTTGGGAGCGGGTGGCTGCTGAGACGAAAGAAGTGTATGACGACGTAAGACGTAAGGCGTAGTAATCAGCGTAATTCGCATTTACGTTTTACGTTTTACGTTTTAGCAGTATAATAAGGAGAGTTAGTAACGAGTGATTTCAGACACAGATGGTGTATGACACTCCCATTTCGGAGGTTGACTCTTGGAACTTGATATCGGCACTGTAGAACCTATAAACATCGAGCACGAGATGCGCACCGCTTATCTGGATTACGCGATGAGCGTCATCGTCTCGCGAGCTTTGCCCGACGCCCGCGATGGACTCAAACCGGTCCAGCGGCGCATTCTCTACGCTATGTTCGACCTGGGTTTGCGGCCCAACACTTCCTACAAAAAATCGGCCCGCATCGTCGGCGAGGTGCTGGGTAAGTATCATCCCCACGGCGACACGGCGGTCTACAACGCTATGGCCCGCATGGCCCAGGATTTCAGCCTGCGCTACCCGTTGGTGGATGGGCAAGGCAACTTCGGCTCTATCGACGGAGATAACCCGGCCGCTATGCGCTACACCGAGGCACGTTTGGAAAAGATGTCCATCGAGCTTCTGCGCGACATCGACAAAGATACCGTCGGTTGGGTCGACAACTTCGATGGCTCATTGCAAGAGCCGGTCGTGCTCCCGACTCGCGTCCCCAATCTGCTGGTCAACGGCTCGTCCGGTATAGCCGTCGGCATGGCAACCAATGTCCCGCCTCACAACCTGATGGAGATCTGCGACGCACTGGGTTATATGATCGAACACTGGGACGATCTGGACGCAGTGACGCTCGATGAGTTGATGGGATACGTGAAGGGACCCGATTTTCCCACCGGCGGGCTCGTCGTCGGGCGGGAGGGCATCATACAGGCTTACGCTACTGGCCGCGGGCGCGTAATTATGCGGGCCAAGACCGAGATGGAGGAGATGGATCGGGGCCGACACCGCATTGTGGTCACGGAGATACCTTATCAGATCAACAAGACCACGCTGCTGGAGCGCATCGCCGATCTGGTTCGCTCCGACCGACTGCCAAGTATCTCCGATCTGCGAGACGAGTCGGATCGGAGCGGCTTGCGCATCATCGTCGAACTGAAACGCGGCGCACAGCCTCGCAAGGCGCTCAATCGGCTCTTCAAATACACACCGCTCCAATCCACCTTCGGGGCCCAGTTGCTGGCCCTGGTGGACGGGGAACCGCGATTGTTGAGCCTCAAGCGGGCGCTTCAGATTTATGTCGAGCACCGCCGTGATGTGCTCATCCGCCGCACGCGCTACGAACTGGAGAAGGCGCAACACCGCGCCCACGTCCTTGAGGGGCTGCTGATCGCCCTCGACCAGCTCGACGCCGTGATCCAAACCATCCGCCAGTCGCCCGATGTGAGCACCGCCCGCGAGCGCCTGATGGAGCGTTTCTTATTGACCGAGATACAGGCCCAGGCTATTCTGGATATGCCGCTGCGCCGGCTGGCGGCGCTGGAGCGGCAGAAGATTGAGGATGAGTACGCCGAGTTGCAGGATGATATCAAGTATTTGACCGACTTGCTGGCCTCTCCCCACAAGATACTCCAGCTCATCAAAGAAGAGCTGCTGGAGGTGAAGGAGGCTTATGGGGATGAGCGCCGCACGGACATCGTCCAGGGTGACGCCGAGCTTGACGAGGAGGATCTGGTTGCGGAGGAGGAGGTGCTGATCTCCATCACGGAGCGTGGCTACATCAAGCGCGTGCCGATGGACGTCTATCGCACACAGGGACGCGGGGGGCGTGGCGTGATCGGCGTCGGCGCTCACGAGGAGGATGAAGTGCTCCACTTCTTCCCCGCCAATACTCTGGATTCCATTCTCTTCTTCAGCGACCAGGGGAAGGTTTACCAGAAACGCGCCTACGAGATTCCCAGCGCCGGGCGCACGGCCAACGGTGATCTCCTGGTAGGCGTCATCGCTCTCGACGCCGATGAGCAGGTCACGGCGTCCATCGCGGTCTCCGATTTTGAGGAGGAAGGCTATCTGACCATGTTCACGCGCAACGGGCGGGTCAAGCGCACGCGCTTGAGCGAGTTCGAGAGCGTGCGTCCCAGCGGCCTGATCGCCATCCGCCTGGAGGCGGGCGACGAACTGGGCTGGGTGCGACGGACGCCGGGCGATGAGGATTTGATCGTGGTCACCGAGCAGGGGCAAGCGCTGCGCTTCGCCGAGGATGACGTGCGCCCCGTGGCCCGGAATGCTATGGGGGTCTACGCGATCAAGCTGGGGGCCGGGGATCACATCGTGAGCGCCTGTGTCGTCGAGCCGGAAGCGGACCTGCTGGTGGTGACGACGAAGGGATATGGCAAGCGCACGCCCTTGAGCGAGTTCCGATTGCAGAACCGTTATGGCAAGGGTATGATGTGCTTCCGAGGCAACCGGAAGCGGGCCGGGATCATCGCCTCCGCGCGAGTGGTGCATCCGGAGGATGAGGTCACGTTTATCACCAGCGGCGGCATCGCGCTGCGCACGCAGGTGGCCGAGATTTCCCAGATGGGGCGGGCGACGCGCGGGGTGAAGGTCATGAACCTGAAGCGCGGGGATGAGGTCGCATCGGTGGCGGTGTTGCGAATGTTGAATGGGGAATAGCGAATGTTGAATGGTGAATGCTAAATGCTCGATCAACTAGAAAAGCTACAAACCGGTCAGATGATGGCCCTCATGCCGGAGCCGGAGGTCGATGCGCTGGCGGAGACTCTGGTAGCTTTCGCTAACTCCGACGGTGGCACGATTATCGTCGGCGTGGACGAGGAGAAAAACGTCACCGGTCAGGCTTTCACCGATGAGGTGGAGATGGCCTTCCAGGTCGCAGCGCAGGAGTGCCGCCCGCCGGTAGAGGCGCGTTGGCACCAGGCGGCGGCCGAGGAAGGCATGGTCTTCGCCATTGTGGTCAATCGCAGCCCGGAGCTCCACAGCCTGGCCGACGGGCGCGTGCTGGTCCGCGCGGGCGCTGGAAACCGCCCCCTCAAAGGCGATGAGATACGCCAGTTGGCCGCCACCAAGTCCTCCGGGGATTTCGAGTCGGAGCTGGCGCCTGGAGCGAGACGCGAGGACCTTGATGATGAGATCGTCGAGGAGTTCAAGGCCAAGTGGGAGGAACGCCGCCGCCGGGAGTGGACGCGCTCCCTGGACGATCTGTTGTTCGAGGTGAAAGCGATAGACGAGGAGGGTCGCCCGACCATCGCCGGGGTGCTGCTTTTCGCCTCCAATCCCCAGGCCTTCATGCCCCAGAGCGGGTTGACCTTCGTGAAATTTGTGGGCACGGAGCTGCGCGGGGAGGATGGACAGCCGGGCTACGGGCGCCGCGAGGAGATCGGCGGGCCGCTGCCACACATCATCCGCCGCACATGGGAGGTGATGGGCGAGGAAATGCGCACCGGCGCCGTGGTCACCGAGTTGGAGCGGGAGGAGCGCACTGAATACCCCATCGCCGCCGTGCGCGAGGCGCTGGTCAACGCCGTGGCCCACCGCGATTACCGCCTCGGTGGGCGGCGCATCGAGGTGCGCATGTTCTCCGACCGTATGGAGGTCACCAGCCCGGGTGGGTTGCCCGGCTACATCACGCTGGACAACATCGTGGATGAGCATTATTCGCGCAACCCGTGCATCGTCGCCGGTCTCTATCAATGGGGCTACATCGAGGAGCTGGGGTTGGGCGTGGACCTGATGATCGATGAGATGGTGCGTGCCGGTCACCCACCGCCCAAGTTCAGGGACACGCTCTATTCCTTCACCGTCACGCTCTACAACGTCCGCGAGCGCGAGCCGCAACCACCCTGGATGAGCCGCGTGAGTGAACGGCAGGCCAAAGCGCTCTCCTACGTGGAGGAGAGCGGCAGTATCACCAACCGCGAGTACCGCGAGATCTGCCCCGGCCTCAGCGCCGAGACGTTGCGCCTGGATCTGGCCGATCTGGTGGACAAGGGCATTTTGCTCAAAGTGGGGGCGAAGAAGGGCACGTACTACATTTTGAAGTGAATGGCGAATAGAAACCAGGTTTGTAACTACTCAGACCCCGCTCAGAGGGGATTTGCAATCCCCGATTTCTGAATGAAGCAAGCTACTTTTGGACAAAATACTGTTCAAAAGACGCCGGGTGACACACCCGGCTTGAGCGGCTGAGTAGATCCCAGGTTTTTATTAAGCGCAGCGACATAAACCTGGTTTCTTGAATTGGAGAATGGAGGATTGGGAATGGAGAATAGAGGACGGTCTGCAATCCGTAATCTGCACTTAAGCGGAGCGGCGCAATCTGCACTTAAGCGAAGCGGCGCAATCTACAGTATTCTGCTCGCTGCTTTGGCCGTCGCGCTGTTGTTACTCTTCCTCGGCGGGGAGGCGGCGGCCCACGACATCATCGCCGAATCGGCTGCCGATCCCGGCGCCCCCACAGCGCCCCTCCACTCCGAGCAGACCATCACCGGCGGGGTGCTGATCAACGAGATCGTCACCGATCCCCAGCAGGACTGGAGCGCGAACGATTTCAACGGCGAGCCAGGCATGGGGGACATCACGCGCGTCGATGAGTGGCTGGAGCTATACGTCATCACGGACGGGCTGGACCTGACCGACTGGACCATTGTGCTGAGCGATTCGACTCCCGTGAGCGGCGACCTCGCCACTGGCGGCGCCTTCCAGGTCTCGAATTACATCACAACCGGCGGAGGGAGCTTCACCGACACCGCTGCCGGAGATTATCTGGTGCTGGGCAACGTGGCGAGCGATGCCCAGATGAACAATGACATCTGGATTATTTTGAGGGATGGTGCCAGCGCGGTGATCGATCAGGTGGAGTTGGGGGACGATCCCCAGAACGACGGCGCTGGCGACGGCGCTCCCGATGGCTCCGACGATGGCGGAGACGCCACCGATATTTTCGACGAGGCCGTGGCCCGCGTGCCCAACGGCGTCGATACGGATGATGACGTCCAGGACTTCCGGCGGCAGCGGGCCACTATGGGGGCCAGCAATGACTTCGTGGAGCTCACCATCGCCAAGTCGGTCTCGCCGGACCCGGCCATCGCGGGCTTGAACCTGCTCTACACCGTCACCGTGTCCAATCGAGGCTCCCAGCCCGCCGCCGATGTGGTGCTCTCCGATACACTGCCCCCCAGCCTCACGCTTTACTCCGTCGATCAGACCGATAACGACTCCGGATCCTTCAGCTTCTCCAATGGGACGCATCAGAACACGGTCTGGGACACTGGTCGGGCTCAAGTTTCGGATGATGACTGGCTGCACCTGGAGGATACCCTCACTCCCACCGGGGTTTACACCTCCAGCGTGATGGACGCCTACAATTGGGTGGATTGGAGCGAGATGGTCTGGTGGCCTCGGCGACCCTACTGGAAACCCTTGCCCAATGGTGGACAGAGCGAGACCTTCTACGATCTGGGCAACGCCGATATGACGGGCAACTCGACACTTCTCCATCTGGATGAAATCTCCGGCGCGGCTGTTTTCAGCGACAGCTCCGGGCTGGGCCATTATGCCACCTGCCCCGCCGCGATCAGCGAGACCTGCCCCACGGCAATCGAGCAAGGGCGCTTCAACGGCGCGCTTCACTTCGACGGCGCGCTCAGCCAGACTGTGGTCATCACCGACGAGGCCGAACCGGCCCGCTACGCCATCGAGCTCTGGGTGCGCCCTGCGACCGTCACCGATACCAGCTTCATCCTGCGCACCGACGCGCTGAGCGGAACGCGGCACAATTTCTCCCATCTCCTGGGAATATCCGGCGGCAAGTTCTTCCACTACGTGGACGATGGCCGGGCACGTCAAGTCTTCGGCTCCACGGACGTGATGACCGACACCTGGTACCACCTGGTCGGCGTCGCGCAGAGCGGCGGCGATCTGGAGCTTTACGTCAATGGCGAGCGGGAGGGCCGCCGAGGGGGCATCGGCGCGCTCTGGGAGGGCGGCGACCAATATCGGATGGGCTCCGCCTTCGGCTCAACCGAGACTCTCGCGAGCGGGTCATATTTCAGCGGCGCCATCGACGAGGTGGCGATCTACAGCCGCACACTCTCCTCGGCCGAGATTCGGGATCACTATCTGCGTGGCGCGCTGCGTTTGCGCTTCCAGGTGCGCGTCTGTGACGACGCCGCTTGCAAAGGAGAGGCTTTCTTCGGCCCCGGCGGGTTGACCACGACCCACTACTCCGAAATGGGGAACATGGGCTTGACCACGGCGCCCTCGGCCGCGCTGCCCGATTCCCTGGGGCGCCATCGTTACCTTCAATATCGCGCCTTCCTGGAGACTGATGTCTCATCCTATTCGCCGGAGCTGCACCAGGTGGAGTTCCGGCCTGAGCATCGCGCGGTGACCGCCACACAGGGGAGTTGCTTCGCCGCGAGTTCCAGCTCATTCACCTGCACCCTGGACGCAATCCAGTCCGGCGCGGTGGTCACCGTGACCGCTGGGGCGCACATCCACCCCTCGGCGCTGGGCGTCATTACCAACACCGCCGCCGTCACCGCTCCGCTCGACTTTGATCCGAGCAACAACGTCACGCTTCTGACCTCGACGGTGGACGCTGAAACCGATCTGGTCATTCTCAAGCAGGATGACGAGAGCGAGGAGGGCGAATGGGCCAATGATCTCGACTTCGGTTGGGACGTCGGCGGCAAAGATCCGGTCAGTCCGGGCGAGCTGTTGACCTACACACTGCGCGTCCGCAACGACGGCCCCAGCACGGCCCGCGCGGTCACCGTCACCGATGAGCTGCCGGGCGGCATGGTGGGTTATGCTTCCAGCGATTCCGGCTGGGTTTGCGGCCCACCGGCCAACATCATCACCTGCACGCTCGACAGCATGCTCCCCACCTATGGCTGGCAGGGCCTTTATGATTGGCAGCACATCGTCATCACCGCCACCGCGCCGCCCACTATCGGCGTGATTACCAACACCGCCTGGGTCACGTCCACCACGTTCGAGACGATCACGGACACGGCGGATAATTCGGTCACCGAGACGACCACCATTATGCCCGTGGCCGACGTGTCCATCGACAAGAGCGACAGCCCCGACCCTGTTGATCCGCAATCGACGTTACACTACACCGTTACCGTGACCAATCATGGCCCCTACACCGCCACCGGCGTGGTGGTGACCGACACGCTGCCGACCGGTCTGGCGGGACACGTCTTCAACGCCGACGGCTGGTCTTGTAGCACCTCTGATGGGCGGTTGATGTGCGAGCTAGAAAGTCCGCTCACCGCGACGCTCTCCGCCAGCTTCAACCTCACCGTCACCGCGCCGATCAGCGGTTTCCTGGATAACAGCGTCCACGTCACCGCCGATCAGCATGATCCGGACGAGGATAATAACTGGGACGCGGCCTACACGGTCGTGCGGCCTGTGACCGATCTCTCCATCGGCAAATGGGACGCGCCCGATCCGGTGGACGCGGCGGCGGCGCTCACCTACACCATCGTCGTCACCAACGAGGGCCCCTTGCCCGCCGGGGCTTACTCGACCACGATTGAGGCTCAAAACGATAATACCCTCCGCGTTCACGTGCACGAGGGCCGCGCGGCCCCCTACCGCTCCAGCATATTCCTCAACAGCGTGCCCGGACTGGTCGGCGACTTGACCGTCACGCTGCACGATGTCAGTCACAGCTACCCCAGCGATTTGAGCGTGCTGCTGGTGGGGCCGGACGAGCGGGCCGTGGTGCTGATGGCGAACGCCGGCGGTGGCTCCAGAGTGGAGGATTTGACGCTGACCTTCAGCGACGACGGGGTGCCGATGGCCGAACCGCTCACCTCGACTGTGTACGCGCCGACCAATAACGGATTCTCCAAGGATTTCGTGCCCCCGGCCCCGGAAGGCCCCTACGGCAGCAGCCTTTCCACATTCTACAGCGGCGATCCCAACGGCCACTGGCGGCTCTACGTCTACGACAATGTCTATTCCGACGGCGGCGAAATCGGCGGCTGGAGCTTGCGGGTGAGGACATTGACGACCGACACGGTCACGCTGACCGACACGCTTCCCGCCGGGCTGACCGATCCGTCCATCGAACAGCCGACGGGCTGGGATTGTGACCTGGCAGTCAGCCCCTTGACCTGCACGGGCGATTGGCTGGCGGTGGGCGATCCGGCTGTTTTCACCATCAAGGCCTCCGCGCCCATCACGCCGGGGATCATCACCAACACCGCCGCTATCACCTCCACCACGACGGATTTCTGGATGGGCGGCAACGGCTTCCCCAACTCGGCCACGGTGACCACCACGGTGCGGGCGGTGGCTGATCTGGCGATCGACAAGCAGGCCCACGCCCCGGCGGTGCTGATCGCCGATCCGCTCACCTACACGCTGACGGTCAGCAACGCCGGGCCGAGCCCCGCAGAGGGGCCCATCACGGTGACCGATCGCCTGCCCGCCGGGTTGACCGACGTGAGCGCGGGCGGCTGTGACCTCTCGGCCCTGCCGCTGGTGACCTGTACGCTGGGCGGTCTGGCGCCGGGCGAGGCGACGGAGATCATCATCACCGCCACCGCGCCGCTGACGCCCTCTATCGTCATCACCAACAGCGCCAGCGTTACTACGAGTGTGCCCGATCCTGATCCAATAGACAACACCGCGCTGGTGAGCGTGACCGTGGAGGACTTGCCCGTGCGCTACGTTTACCTGCCGCTGGTGATGCGCAATTACGCCGTCGCGCCCGACTTGGTCGTGGATAGCATCGTCGCCACCTCCAACGGGGTGACGGTCACCATCAGCAACCAGGGGGACGCGCCAGTCACGGGCGTCATCACGGATGAGTTCTGGGTCGACGTCTACATCGATCCCGACAGCCCGCCGACGGGCGTCAACCAGACCTGGGAGATGCTCGGAAGCCAGGGGTTGGTCTGGGGCGTGGAGGTGGGCACTTTACCCATAGAGCCGGGTGAATCGCGCACGCTGACGGTGGGCGACGCGAGTTTCCGTGCGGAGAAGAGCGAGGTATCCTGGCCCTTGTCCGTTGGCACACCGATCTGGGCCCAGGTGGATTCGGCCAACGCCGATACCGATTATGGCGCGGTGCTGGAGAACCACGAGATCATAGGCGTAGTTTACAATAACATCATATCGGGAACTGTGAATTGAGAATGGAGAATGGAGAATAGCGAATAGCGAATTGGTATCGCAATTCATCATTCATCCGGAGGGAATAGTTATGATTAGAAAACGAGCTCTCGTTCGCTCAGAGGTATTTTTCATTTCCGTGCTGGCTATCGTTCTGATCGGTGCGGCATTGATGAGCGCTTCGCTCTCAGCGCCCGCCCGCGCGTTGCCGCCTCGGCCCACCGCTGAGCCCACAGTTGAACCTACGGTTGAGCCCACAGTTGAGCCCACAGTCGAGCCCACGCCCCGCTCCCCGACCGCCAAGGATGTGGAGACCGGCGGCTACATCGAGCTGCGGGCGCAGTTCCCGGCTGACTGGCCGTGGCACGAATCGCCCTGGCAGGATATGTGGACGGTGGTCCAGTGGCAAGACGCCGGGGGGGACTGGCTTGAAGTCGAAGGATGGCAAGGTGGCTTGGATGATGTATCACTTACGCCCGCCGTCGATGGGGGCATAAGCGTGGTGGGCGAGAAGGTCTGGTGGGTGGCCAAGCCGCAGATGGGCAAAGGGCCATTCCGCTGGGCGGTCTATGGCTCTGCGGGTGACGAACTGCTCGCCACAAGCGATGACTTCAATCTCCCAGCCGCGCCCCACGAAATTAAAAGTGTCGAATTGCGAATAGCGAATGTTGAATGATGAATGTTGAATGAGTTCGCTATTCTCCATTCTCCAATCAAGGAAGGAGGGTATCTACTCAGCCCGCTCAAGCTGGGTTTGTAACCCA